>JBHAQX010000168.1:0-13805 GCA_041830595.1 Evtepia sp. | reverse complement strand
TTGTAAAAAAGTAAAACAAAAAACTGTGGCCGATCCATCAGGACCGGCCACAGTGGTGTTCTGTTAGGAAAGAAGAAGCAAAGGGCTTCTTACTTCATCAGGTACATAGCGTGGATGAGCTTCTGAATGTCGCCAGCGCCCTCAATGTTGGGAGTGATAGCAGCGTCACGCAGGAAGCGCTGAACATGATACTCGTCGCAGACGCCGTAAGCGCCCAGGGAGTTAACAGCCATCTGGCAGACCTTGGGAGCCATCTCAGCAGCATAGCCCTTAGCCTGAGCGGTGTAGCTCTGGACAAAGCGCATGGTGTCGACATCGTCGTTAGCAAAGTGGTGGGTGTCGCAGATGTCAGCAGCCTTGTACATCAGCAGCTCAGCAGTATCAGCATAGGTGACCTGCTCGGAGATGCGCAGCTGAACGGTAGCGAACTTGGAGATGGGCTTGCCTCTGTGCAGCTTCTCCTTGCAGTACTTCACAGCCAGGTCGGTAGCGCCCAGCATGTTGCCTACGAACACGGCGGTGAAGCCGAGCTTGCCGTAAGCGGTGGTGCCCAGCAGCTGGGTGAAGCCGTCGCCGTGCTTGCCCAGGATCTGGTCTTCGGTGATCACGATGTCGTCCATGAAGATGTCATAGACTTCGGAGCCGTGATAGCCGATCTTCTCCCAAGCGGTGGAGATGGAGTAGCCGGGGCAGAACTTGTCAAAGATGAAACCGGTGCAGACAGTCTTGTCGTCGATGGTTTCGTTAGCAAACATAACGATGGGGCCCTTGTAAGCAGCGTTGGAGATGAAGCGCTTTACGCCGTTGAGCTTATAGGTGCCGTCAGCCTGCTTTACCAGAGTGGACTTCAGCATTTTGGGGTCGGAACCAGTCTCGGGCTCGGTGAAAGCGAAGGAAACAATCTGGGAACCCTCAATGCAGGGCTTCAGATACTTCATCTTCTGCTCGTGGGTAGCGTAGAGGTCAATAGCCTCCAGGCCCAGCAGCATAACGTCCAGCATCTTGCCGGCAGCGGGAGAAACGCGGGAGATCTCCTTGAGGATGATGGTCTGCTCAATGTGGCCCATGCCCATTCCGCCGTATTCCTCGGGGAAGCTGATGCCTACAAAGCCGCTCTCTGCAAAGAGCTGGGACAGATCTTCGGGGAAGTGCTCTGCCTTCTCGATTTCCTCGACGCGGGGAAGGATTGCGTTGGTTGCAACGTCTTTTGCCAGCTCTTCTACCATCAGCTGCTGTTCATTGAGTGTAAATTCCATGAAAAATTCCTCCTGTATGATTGTTTTTTTGATGAAAACAGGGTACCAGAAAAATCTTGCCGGACACGAAAAGAAAAAGGCCGAAAAAGCAACCTAGTGTACCTGGCATGACTGTACTGCGAACTGTACAACATTATATCACAAGAACGCAAGAGGTGCATGATGTATATTGACCATTTTTTCGACATATATTAGTTAATATTAATTAGGGAGAAGACCATGAGTCTCTACGGAATCATAAAAAGTGCCTAAATAGAGAACTATAAAATTGTGCAAAAAACATAAAAAGTAAAAAGAGAAGATGAAGGACAAAAAATAGCTGCAAATCGAAGGAAAGAGAGGAAGAGGCGGCTACTTTGGCAAAGGGCACTACTTGTGTCAAAGCATGGCCTGTGGTAAACTAGAAAAACAAAAAGACCCAGAAAAGAGGGAAGGAACATGCAGATTGCCAGCACCGTGTCGGATTCCATTGTAGATGGGCCAGGGCTACGCTTTGTTGTATTTACCCAGGGCTGTCCCCACAATTGTCCCGGCTGTCATAATCCAGCCACTCATTCTGCCACGGGCGGGGAGACCATCTCGGTTGAGGCCCTGATTGGCAGGTTTGAGAAGAATCCTCTCATCGAGGGCTTGACCCTTTCCGGGGGGGAGCCTTTTTTGCAGGCCCGAGACTGTGCAGCCCTGGCAAAAGCAGCCCATAAAATGGGCTGGACTGTCTGGGTGTACACGGGCTATACCTACGAGGCTCTTGTAGGGGCAGGTCGAGAGGATTGGGCGGCCCTATTGGCAGAAACAGATGTGCTGGTGGACGGACCTTTTCTTCAGGAGAAAAAATCCTATGCGCTGCCCTTCCGAGGCAGCACGAACCAGCGCCTGGTGGACATGAAAAAGACCCAACAGGCGGGTGAAGTTATTCTCTGGAAGCAAACAGACGGTCTGGACCATTTTAAGGTCCCCGAATCCTGAAAATGGGGTGGCAGTTTTGGATCATACCTTTTGTATCGAAGCCATGAAACAAACCTTTCAAAATCGACCCATCGGCATACAGGGCACCCGGGGGGAGTATGCGGTTTTGGTTCCTTTGGTGGAGGTGGAGGGAGAGCTTTGCCTGCTGTTTGAGGTGCGTGCCCACACCCTGCGGGGACAGCCCGGGGAGGTCTGCTTCCCCGGCGGTCGAATAGAGGCGGGAGAGAGCCCCTGGGAGGCGGCCCTGCGGGAGACCTGTGAAGAAATTGGAATTTGTGAGGAGTCCGTCACTCACATTGCACCACTGGATCTCATATTCGATTTAGCAAATCGGCTGATTCATCCCTTTTTGGTGCAGATTGAAAAAGAGGCATTGGCGACGATGCGGCCAAATCCCAGCGAAGTGCATCAGGTCTTTTTTGCCCCCCTGCGGGTGCTGAAAGAGCAGGAGCCCTTTGTCTACAAGGCCCCGGTGGTCCTTGAAGTGGATGAGGACTTTCCCTATGAGAAAATTGGCTACACGAAGGGGAACTATAGCTGGCGCAGCGGTGCGGTGGATGTGTCCTCCTACGAGTTTGAAGGGCATAAGATTTGGGGACTCACTGGTCGTACTGTACGTTGGCTGCTGCAAAGACTGGAAGAGGAGGGCTTTTAGTGGGAGAAGAAAGCCTGGAATATCTGGGGCAGTATCGTCTGCGCCAATCCTCCACCTGCTTTAAGCTGGGTAGGGACAGCATTCTCTTATCCAAGTTTGCCACCCTGAAGAAAGGCTTTTCTGTCTGCGATTTAGGCTGTGGAGTAGGAACCCTGCTTTTGCTGCTCAGCCAGCGAGAGGAGGAGATCATGCGCTGCGGCATCGAGCTAGACCCCACGGCGGCCGACCTTGCCCGGCAGAACTTACAGGAGAACGGTCTCTCAGGGGAGGTTCGAACTGATGACCTGCGCACCCGTGATCTGTTTCCTCCGGATTCCTTTCAGTTGGTTATCTCCAATCCGCCCTACTTTAAGAAGGGAACCGGATTTTCCGGTGGCAGCGCCAGAATGGAGGAATCTCTCACCGTGGAGGAGCTTTGCCAGACTGCGGGCAGGCTGTTGCGCACAGGGGGCCGTTTTGCCCTGGTCTATCGGCCTGAGCGCCTGCCCGAGCTGTTCGGGGCAATGGAGGCAAGCCGGATTGCCCCAAAGCGGATGCAGTTACTCAGCTACGGGCAAAAAAAAGCCCCCTACGCCGTATTGGTAGAGGGCGTAAAGGACGGTGGCGAAGGACTCATGGTGCTTGCCAACCACTATCAGAAGGAGGAATGAGGCATGGCAGGCACCCTATATCTGGTGGCAACCCCCATAGGAAATTTGGGGGACCTATCTCGTCGAACGATTCAGATTCTGGAGCAAGTGGATTTCATCGCCGCAGAGGACACCCGGGTCACCATTAAACTGCTCAACCATCTGGAGATCAAAAAACAACAAATCCCCTACCATCGGCACAATGCAGAAAAGGCCGGGGAGGAGATTATAAGCCGTCTCCTAGCAGGAGAGAACTGCGCTCTGTGCAGCGATGCGGGCACCCCCGCCATCAGCGATCCGGGGGAGGACTTGGTTGCCTTATGCGCCCAGAGGGAGATTGAAGTAACGGCCATTCCCGGACCCTGTGCCCTGGTCAGCGCCCTTGCTATGTCGGGCCTGCCCACAGGACGCTTTTGTTTTGAGGGGTTTTTGCCCATGAATAAAAAGAACCGCAAGGCCCACCTTATGGGACTGCGGTCAGAAGAGCGCACTATAATTTTTTATGAAGCTCCTCATAAACTCCCTCATACCCTGGAGGACTTGGTAGAGACCTTTGGTCCAGAGCGGCGGATTAGCCTATGTAGGGAAATCACCAAGCTTCACGAACAGGTGCAGCGGTGCACCTTGGAGCAGGCGGCTCAATACTACAGAGAAAACAAGCCAAAAGGTGAGTTTGTTTTGGTCATAGAGGGCGAGAGACCAAAAGAAGCCGAACGTCCAACCTTGGAGGAGGGGGCTGCTCGGGTTAGGGCGCTGCGCAGCCAGGGTCTTTCCCTAAAAGAGGCCAGTCGACAAGTCGCCCAGGAGACGGGGTTGCCCCGAAAGGCACTCTATGATGTAGTGGCAGCTCAATAACCTAGCAAAAAACAAGGATTACTTCCTGTAGGCAAACAGATGTTAGTTTACAAATTGTATAATTTGTAACAGACAAAAAAAGGACATAACTTAAGAGAAACTCCCTCGCTTGGGTTTGCGCCGGGCGGGGGAGCTTTTCCGTGGAGCTACCAGCAAAAATGCATTAACCCTGGATCAGCTCTTGCAAGCAGCTAGCACAAACATTCTTTCCTTTGAAGTTAGCTACATCCTTGTCTCCATCACAAAAAATACAGGCTGGCTGGTATTTTCTGAGCATAATGGAAGGTCCGTCTACGTAAATTTCCAAAGAATCTTTTTCTGCGATGTTGAGGGTTCTGCGCAATTCAATGGGCAATACAATGCGTCCCAACTCATCAACTTTACGAACAATACCAGTAGATTTCATTTGAATTCATCCTTTCAGCAAGAGGCGTATGGTTATTAGGACAGACTGTATTCAGCCGTAAAAAATTCTACCCTAACGGTCTTAATTATAGCAAAGAGTAATCGCTTGTCAATTAAAAATTGGTAAAATCGGATAAAAAAAGGCAACTTTTGCAATTCTACACTGAAAAAGCAGGAAACATCTTTTTTTGCTGGAAGATTTGCTGAATAATTATAAGGGAAAACCATTGAAAAGGGAAAAATTTCAAGAATAAAAAGTCGAAAAAAGGCGAGAAAAAGCGAAGAAAGGCGAAGATTTGCATAAAAATAACATTGCAAACAAAAGCAAGGTCTCTTGTTTTCGCCTTTGTTTTTGTGCTATTATGGAACGAAAATAGAGGCGATGTCTTTACAGAAACAGGGCAAATCGAGGCAAGAACGGAGGGGGTAAGATGACGCTCCACGGGGGAACACCAGTGACGGAACTTCCGGGCGTTGGCCCAGCCCGAGGGAGGGCCCTCGGAAAGCTGGGCATCCAAAAGGCCGGAGATTTGCTTTCCTATTTTCCTAGGGGCTATGAGGATCGCAGTATTGTAGATTCCATTTTTTCTGCACCGGAAGAGGTGCCGGTCTGCTTCAAGGCCATGGTAATAGAAGGCTTTCGCACCTCCCATGTGCGTCGTGGCATGGAGCTAAGCAAGGGCAGAGTTGCAGATCAGGGTAGCCAAGTGAGTGTCACCTTCTTTAACCAGGGCTATGTCACAAAGCAGCTCAAAGAGGGAGACGAGTACATTTTTTATGGCAAGCTCCAGGGCAGGGGATTTAAGAGGCAGATGACCAATCCTTACTTTGAGCCAGTGGGGGCGGATCGTCTGGTGGGGGGCATTGTTCCCATCTATTCTCTCACGGCTGGTGTAAGCCAAAACCTCTTGGCGGGACTGGTGCGCAGAGTGCTTTCGTTGGCCAGTGAACGAGAAGAAGTTCTCCCAGAGGCAGTGCGCAGGAAATATCAACTGGCACAAACCGAGTTTTCTTACATAAATATTCACTTTCCAGGATCTTGGGAGGCCTTGGCCCTTGCCAAAAACAGGTTGATTTTCGAAGAGCTGTACTGTTTGAACCTAGGATTGGCCCTCTTACGGCGTAGGCGTCAGGAAGGTGGCGCCCTCCCCTTTCAACATACAAATGCCCAGGAGTTTATTCGTGCATTGCCCTTTTCTCTCACGGCTGCCCAGGCAAGGGCAGTGGATGAAATTGCCCGGGATGTAGGGCAGGAAGCGCCCATGAGCCGTCTCTTACAGGGAGATGTAGGCTCGGGAAAGACGGTGGTTGCCGCCGCTGGGGCTTTTTTCGCAGCGAAGAGTCACTGCCAAACGGCACTGATGGCACCCACGGAGCTACTGGCCCGCCAGCATGAGAGGACGATGTCCACGCTTCTAGCCCCCTTTGGCATTCGGGTGGGGATACTTACGGGTTCCATGACAGCGAAGGAAAAACGGCGAGTCAGAGAGGCAGCGGCCCTAGGGGAAGTGGATCTGTTGGTGGGCACCCATGCCCTTCTTAGTGAAGGTATCTCCTTTCTGCGCTTAGGGCTGGTGGTTACCGATGAACAGCACCGCTTTGGGGTGCGCCAGCGGGCCGCCTTAACGGCAAAGGCCGGGGAGGAGACAAAACCCCACGTGTTGGTCATGTCAGCAACCCCCATACCCCGCACCCTGGCCCTGATGATCTATGGGGACCTAGACCTGTCCGTGCTGGATGAATTGCCACCAGGGAGAAGCCCAGTGGATACCTATGTGGTGGGGGAGGACAAACGAACCCGCATGTATGGCTTTGTCCGCAAGCAGGCGGAGCTGGGCGGCCAGGTCTATGTGGTCTGCCCCACGGTGGAGGAGGGGGAGCTCTTAGACCTCAAGTCCGCCGAGCAGTATGGGGAGCGGCTGCAAAGAGACGTGTTCCCAGATCTGAAGGTCGCCATCCTCCATGGGCGCATGAAGGGCAAGGAGAAAGAGGCGGTGATGACTGCCTTTGCAGCCGGGGACATTGATGTTTTGGTGTCCACCACCGTAATTGAAGTGGGGGTGGACGTACCCAATGCCACCTTAATGGTCATTGAAAATGCGGAACGCTTTGGCCTTTCCCAGCTGCACCAACTTCGAGGTCGGGTGGGCCGTGGCAGCCACAAATCCTACTGTATTCTGATGACGGACAGCAAAAGTGAGACCTCACTGGAGCGCCTGCGTGCCCTGGCCGGGAGCAACGACGGCTTTCACATTGCAGAGGAGGACCTGCGCCTGCGTGGACCGGGTGACTTTTTTGGTGCCCGGCAGCATGGTCTGCCTCAGCTGCAAATTGCCAGCCTTGCCGGGGATATGCGAGTCTTAAAGCAGGCCCAGGAGGCGGCCCAGGAGACCCTGGACGAGGATCCAGGGCTTGAAAAGAGGTCTCATCGCCCCCTTAGAGAGAAGGTCTACCGTCTCTTTGAAGAAAACAGAGATAGCTTCAATTAACTGGAATTGTAAATTAAAAAAGAAAAGTGAGAAAAGCCCTTGATTTTCCACAAAAGACGTTGCATAATAGACTTAGCACTCAGATATACCGAGTGCTAAGTCTTTGCATATAGGAGTGATACAATGGGAAAGAAGCAGTTTAAAGCCGAATCCAAGCGGCTGATGGATCTCATGATCCATTCTATCTATACACACAAGGAAATTTTCCTGCGGGAGATCATCTCCAACGCCAGTGATGCCTGTGACAAGCTGGCCTACCTGGGCCTCACCGATGAAAAAGTTGGCCTTGGTCGGGAAGACTTTCGCATTACCATCGTGCCGAATGAAACAGAGCGCAACATTACCGTCTCGGATAACGGCATTGGTATGGACAAAGATGCCATGGAGAATAACCTGGGGGTGATCGCCAAGTCCGGCTCCTACCAGTTTAAGCAGGAGATCGAGGAGGCAGATGACGCAGAAATTGATATCATTGGCCAGTTTGGCGTGGGCTTCTACTCCGCCTTTATGGTGGCGGATAAAGTCACCGTCATTTCTCGGCCCTATGGCTCCGACCAGGCCTGGAAATGGGAATCCTCCGGCACCGATGGCTATACCATCACCGAGGCCACACGAGAGGCGCCGGGCACCGATGTGATTATGACCATTAAGGCAGACGGGGAGGACGAGGACTACAGCAGCTATCTCAAAACCAGCACCCTCACCGGATTGATTCGGAAATATTCCGACTACATCCGCTACCCCATCCGCATGGAGATTAGCCGCAGCCAGGCAAAGCCAAAGCCGGAGGATGCCGGTGAGGATTACAAAACCGAGTACGAGACCATCACCGAATGGCAGACCATCAACTCTATGGTGCCCCTGTGGCAACGGCCCAAGAGTAAGGTGAGCGACGAGGAGTATAAGAGCTTTTACCGAGAGAAGTTTTTTGACTGGGAGGAGCCTCTCTCTGTCCTCCACATTGCCGCCGAAGGAACCCTGGAGTATAAGGCCCTGCTCTATATTCCGGCAAAAGCCCCCCACAATTTCTACACGGCAGATTACCAGAAGGGCCTGCAGCTCTACTCCTCCGGCGTTATGATTATGGAGAGCTGCTCTGAGCTGCTTCCCGATCATTTTGGCTTTGTCCGGGGCGTGGTGGACTCCCCCGATGTCTCCCTGAATATCTCTCGTGAGATGCTCCAGCATGACCGGCAGCTGAAGGTCATTGCCAACAATCTGGATAAGAAGATCAAGGCCGAGCTTTTGCGTCTGATGAAAGACGAGCCGGAGAAGTATGAGAAGTTCTGGGAGGCCTTTGGCCTGCAGATGAAATATGCCGTGCTCAATGGCTATGGGTCTAAGAAAGACTATCTCTCGGACCTGCTCCTGTTCTGGTCCTCCAAGGAGGATAAGCTGGTCAGCCTGAAGGACTATCGGGCACGCATGCCGGAATCCCAGCAGTATATCTACTATGTTGTTTCGGATACCGTAGAGAATGCCGCCGCCCTGCCCCAGGCCGAGCGTGTGCTGGCCGCAGGCTATGAGGTGCTCTATCTCACGGGCGAGGAGGACGAGTTTGTCCTTCAGATTCTCATGGAGGTAGAGGGTAAGCAGTTCCTCTCCGTTTCTAGCGAAGAGGCCCTGCCGGTGACCGACACGGAGAAGGCGGAGATCCAGCAGGCTGAGGAGGCCAACAAGGCCGCCCTGGACTTTGTAAAGGAGAGCCTGGGGGAAAAAGTTGCTGGCGTACGCCTGTCTAAGATTCTAAAGAGCGGCGCGGTCTGTCTGGCCAGCGATGGCCCCTTCTCCATTGAGATGCAGCAGTACTTTAAGAAAATCAATGCCCCCATGATGGGCGGGGTGGATGCTGGAAAGATACTGGAGCTGAACGCCCAAAATCCCGCTGTCCAGGCCCTCTTCCGGGCCTTTGAGGCGGGGGATAAGGAGAAGGCTGCAAACTATGCCCAGCTTCTCTACCACCAGGCCCTGCTGCTAGCGGGCCTGCCCATTGAGAACCCGGCCAGTTATGCACAGCTGATCTGTTCCCTCATGGAGTAAGAGCGCGTCCCCTAGCTACAGGGCGATGATAGAGAAAGCCCCGTCGTAGGATAACACTACGACGGGGCTTTTTTATGTGAGATATGAGCCCTTGCCATAGGGCAGCAAAGGAGAGGGAAGGCGGGTTTTATTCCTCGGTCGCCTCTGAGGGCACAAGTTCGGCCTCTTCTCGGTGCAGGGTGAGAGTGAGGGCATAGGCCGCGGTAATCTCCTCTGGATTTTTCAGCTTTTCTGGATCAAAGAAGTCATGGGGATCCAGAAGCTCCGGGGGATTGCCCGGGTACATAGACTGTATGGCAATGCAGTTTTCCTCCTCCAGAGCAAGAGGGGTCTTGCCAATGCGCCACCAGGTTGTGTTGGGTCCCGGGGGCGTGCGAATGCCGTTTTCCGGGCCATAACCGATGGAAGCTAGGACCTGGTCTCCCTCATAGGGGGTCATCCACAGGGCCTCTCCTCGGTCTACTAAGAAAAACACCCGATCCTCGGTTCCCTTTAGGTCAAGGGCATCCTCTTTTAGCTGGGTCCAGGTTCCCTCCGCCAAATTCAGCTGGTAGACCCGAAGCTTTGCAGTGAGAGGGGCTCCATCCAGAACCAAATCATACCAGACGCCAACAATATCCTTGGGTGCACCCTGGGGCAGCTGGTCCTCCTGGGTCTGGCTGCTCTCGTTGAGCCAGATCAGGCGGGAAGCGGTGGAATCCGGTTTCTTAGAGCAGCCGCCAAGGAGCAAACTGATCAGCAGCAGGCTGAGGAAAAGGGGGACAATATGAGTCCCTCTGGTGTTTTTCTTCTGTTTCATCTAGGGCTTCACTCCATTTCTTGCAAGTTCAAGCACAATGGCGCATTCCATTCGTTTCTTGAATAGGGTACAGCCATATTCATAGGTGCCGTTTACACTTCCTGTGGCGTGATAGGCGTTTGCGGCGCAACCCCCTGCGCAGTAGAGCTTGGCCCAGCAGTCTCTACAGTCAGGGTTTGCATAGACGTTGCAGTTTTTAAAGGCGCCCTGGGCCTGTGGATTGGTGATACCCTCCCACACATTCCCCAAGCTAAACTGGGGGTCGTTGACAAACTGATGGCAGGGGAACAGCTCGCCCCAGGGGGTGACCGCCAGGTATTCCGTTCCCGATCCGCAGCCGGACAGGCGCTTGTGCAGGCAGGGGCCCCCGGTCAAGTCGATCATGTAGTGGTAGAAGGTAAAGCCTTTGCCCTCCTGCTCCCGGCGCAGCATTTCCCTGCCCAAGATCTCATACTGGTCGAGAATGCGAGGCAGGTCCTCCATGGTCAGAGCGTAGGGGTCCTCTGGGCTGCAGACCACCGGCTCCATGGACAGCTCCCGAAAACCCAAGTCCGCCATGTGGAAGATGTCCTGGGTAAAATCCACATTGTTGTGGGTAAAGGTGCCCCGGATGTAGTAGTCCTTCCCCCCGCGTTTCTCCACAAATTCTTTAAATTTGGGGACAATTAAGTCGTAGCTGCCCTCGCCGGCAAAGTTCTTCCGCAGGCGGTCATGGACCTCACGGCGCCCATCCAAACTCAGCACCACATTGTGCATCTCCCGGTTGGCAAAGGCAATCACATCCTCGTCCACCAGCACACCGTTGGTGGTTAGGGTGAAGCGGAAGTTTTTCCCCTTCTCCTTCTCCACACTTCGGGCGTAGAGGACCAGTTCCTTCACCACGTCCCAGTTCATCAGGGGCTCGCCGCCGAAAAAGTCAACCTCCAGGTTCACCCGGCTGCCGGATTGTTCCATGAGATAGTCCAGAGCCCTCTTACCCACCTCAAAGCTCATCAGAGCTCGATCCCCATGGTAGTTCCCCTGGCTGGCAAAGCAGTATTCGCAGTTTAGGTTGCAGCTGTGGGCCACATGGAGGCACATGGCCTTGAGTATGGGATTGGTCTTTTGAAAATCAAAGCCGTTTACGCTTTGAAACATATCCTCGGAAAACAGCTTGCCTGCTTGGACAAGGGAAGTTACATCCTCGAGACATTCGGCAATTTCCTCTTCGTTCACCTCGGGGAGATGGCCGTATTTCACCATCATGCGGGCGGTGATCTCCTCGGGGCTGCAAGTCTGATAAAGGGCAATTATATCGTACGCCACGGGGTCCACCACGTGGATGGAACCGCTGTAGCTGTCTAACACAATGTGATAGCCGTCAAGCTGATACTGATGAATCATTTGCCTACTCTCCTGTGATAAAAAATTGCCGCCTCGGGGTGCGCCAGGGCGCCCGGGGCGGCAATGCTTGTTCCGGTGCTGACTTGGCCGGAGATTACTTATTCTCGTTCTCGCAAGACTGGTTGGTCAGGCCGCAGGAGGTTTTGCAGGCAGACTGGCAAGAGGTCTGGCACTCGCCACAGCCGCCGGTCTGCAGGCTCTGCTTCAGGTCCCGGGTTTCGATTGTCTGAATTCTCTTCATGGGTTCGTCGCTCCTTTTCATAAAACTTCGTAATTTCACAGCATAGAAACGCTGTTTTTCATACACAGATTATTATAGGAAGTTTTTTGCAAACTGTCAATGGCAATTCCAGCTTGCCGGGAATTCTGTCCCGCTTCGGTAATCGGTTTGGCCATCATTCGCTGCAGACGGCCCACTGCTCCCCCGGCGTACCCTTTGATGCAATCAAATGCACCCCAGCCCGCTTCATGGCCTCCACCCGCTCCACCAAGAGCGGTTCAATCCGCTCCCCTGGAATCAAGAGGGGTACCCCTGGGGGATAGGCCCAGAGGTAGGCGGCACTGATGCTGCCCACCGCCGCTGCCCCGGTGCAAACGGTCACCTCTTTGGACAAAGCTGATTCCAAGGAAAGGACCTGCTCCGGCAGGGGGAGGGGCGGCAGGTTACCGTCGGCCTGGGGTGCTTTTTGCCAATCTTGGTCGATCTCCAGCAGAGCCTTGGAAAGGGACTCCAACATGGCCGGGGTGTCCCCCATTCCGGTCATGGCAATGGCATAGTCCTCCAGGGCCATCTCCAGCTGTAGCTTGTAGTTCTCGGCCAAGATGTCCAGGAGCTTTGTTCCCGTTAAGGAAAGGCCCCTGGTGGAAATCACAATTTTTGAGGGGTCTAACCCAAAGGCCCCCGGGGGAAGCTCTCGCCCCTGTTTGCCCCAGCCCAGAACCTGTAAGTGCTCTAAGTCCTGAATCTGACGGTAGAAATCCTCCAGTCTCTGGGCCCAGGCAGAGAACAATTTCTCTCCATGCTGAGATAGGAGCTGGGTGCAGCTGTCTATGGATGCCATCAGCAGATAGGAGGGGCTGCTGGTCTGAAACATGCCCAAATTCCGGGCCAGTTCCTGCCGGTGGATTCGATTCCCATTTACATGGAGCACCCCTGTCTGGGTTAAACTGGGCAGGGTTTTGTGAAAGCTCTGCACCACCAAATCCGCACCACCCTCCAGGGCCGAAGGGGGAAAGGCAGGATGAAAGCCCAGATGGGCCCCATGGGCCTCGTCCACCAACACAGGGACTCCACGGGCGTGGGCCACCCGGCAAATTTCAGCAATATCACTGACAACACCCTCGTAGCTGGGGCTTGTTAGAATTACCAGCCGGATATCGTCCCAGCGAGCCAGGGCCTCCTCCACCTGCAAGGGCGTGATGGAAGCGGCGCAGCCAAACTCCGGCAGCACCTCCGGCTGTAGGAAGATGAGGTTCAGGCTACAGAGCTCCAAGGCGTGGTAGACGGCCTTGTGGCAGTTTCTGGCCACCAGCACCCGCTGGCCCCGCCTTGTGCTGCTGCGTATGGCCGCTAACAGGCCCCCGGTGCTTCCGTTCACAAGAAAGAAGCTCTGCTCCGCTCCATAGAGGGCCCTGCAGCGCTCCATGGCCTGGGCTAGAATGCCCTGAGCATCGTGGAGATCATCAAAGCCCGGAATTTCGGTCATATCCCACTGTGCGCCCAGGGCCTTTAGATACGGACCAAGGGTTGTATTTCGTTTGTGCCCCGGCATGTGAAAGGGCATAGGCCCCGATTTGCTGTGTTCCTGTAGTGCCTCAAACAGAGAAGTTGTTTGCTCCGACATCACGCTGCCCCCTTTCCTCTTATGTATCTTATAAGAGTTTTGGGAAAAAGGCAATCGCCATCTTTTTACATCTGACCTCTAAGAATGGGTCGAAACTGATTCTTTCGACAAGGTCACATTTCTGCTAAACTAGACAGAAAGAATGAGAGAAAAAGGAGGCAACAAAATGTCCCCTGCGTCCAAACGCTCTTCCGAAGGGGAATGGCAGCCCCGCCCCTTGGGACGGAACCTTTCCCTGACCGTAACCGCCATGTTCATTGTGCTCACCCTTATCTTCACACTGATAGGAGTCAATGTAACGGGCCTGCCCGGAGGCTATGTCCATCTTGGCAACATTCCGGTGCTGGTGGCGGCCCTTTTCTTTGGCAAACGAATCGCGGCCATCTCCGGCGGGGTAGGCATGGCCCTGTTTGATCTCATGGGCGGCTATCTGCCCTGGGCACCTTTTACCCTTGTGATTGGATTTCTCATGGGTCTCACCCTT
>JBHAQX010000167.1:0-5588 GCA_041830595.1 Evtepia sp. | reverse complement strand
GCAGCCCGCCAAAAATAGCTTGAAACGTAGGGGTTCCTCGCCATTTTTGAATCAGCTTGGCAAGAAGAAGGATAATGAAAAAGGCCGGGAGAACAAGGGCCAAGGAGGCGACAATGCCGCCGATCACCCCAGCCACAGAGTAGCCCACATAGGTGGCCATATTCACGCCGATGGGACCGGGAGTCACCTCAGAAATGGCAATAATACGGCTGAGCTCTTCCATAGTAAACCAGCCGGTACGGTTTGCTAAATCGGTGAGGAAGGGGATGGTAGCCATACCTCCACCGATGGAAAAGCTACCGATGAAGAGAAATTCCAGGGCCAAATAGAGTAAAATCATCTCTTGCCACCTCCGTTGCGGAGCCGTCCCAGAGCAAAGCCAACCAGACCGGCGGCAAGAACCAGAAAGGCCGGAGAAACCGAAGTGAAGAAGGAGAGCCCTCCCGCCAGCAAAAAGATGAGGAGACTGGGCAGGTCAATGACAGATTGCTTCAAAAGCTTAACCACAGCACTGAGAATCAAGGCGCATACACAGACCTGAAGGCCTGCAAGGGCATGCACCACCCAAGGTGCCTCGAGAAACGGCCAGAGAAAGGCTGCCACCAATAAGATAATTGTAACAGGAGGCGTGAGAACACCCACTGTGGCACAAATCGCCCCTTTTGTTCGGCCCACATGGGCTCCCACATAGGTGGCAGAATTGACAATAATGACACCAGGGGTGCATTGGGCAATGGCAAAGAGATCGCCCAAATCCTCCTGGCTGAGCCACCCCTTTTTGTCCACAAGTTCCCGCTGTAAAAGGGGCAACACAGCGTAACCGCCGCCAAAACTTTGCAGGCTTATTTTGGCCAAAGTTAGAAAAAGATTGAGATAAAGATTCATGAAAGGGCTCCTGGAATCAGCGGCAGAGCTCGGCAATGGCCTGGGTAAATATTTTGCAGGCAGTGAGCAGGTCGGGCACCGAGACCCGCTCATCCGGGCCGTGAAGGCCACAATCAAAGCCGGGCATCGTCGCTCCAAAAGCTACCCCTCCAGGAATATGGTGCACATAGGTGCCGCCCCCTGTGGATAGGCAGTGGCCAGGCTTTCCTGTGTGGGCCTCATAACAGCGCAAGAGAGTTTGGACAAAGGGACTGTCGGCAGGGGTGTGGTGGGCAGGGCCTTGGGTGCCCTCCAGGAGGAAACCGACTTTTTCCGCTGCCTTGACCAGAACCTGGGCACAGTTTTCTTGGGTGGCACATAAGGGCACGCGGCAATCCACCCGGGCGGTTAAGCCTTGATCGTCCAGATCCGCCATGGTAAGGGCCTGGGTCAGGGGGCCGGAGAGGGCGTCTTCTTGGGCAATGCCAATGGCAGTACCACTGTGGTCCCCATGGGGGTAAAGCTGGTGCAAGGAACGCAGGGCCTTGGTACTGAAGCACTCGGCCAGCGGGAGCTGTGCCAAAAGGGTGAGAAGTGCCGTCAGGGCATTGTTCCCCTGCTCCGGGGTGGAGGCGTGGGTGCCCTTGCCGGCAGCCTGAATTTGCAGACTGTTTTCCATACGGGAAAAATGAAAGGTGACGCCCAGCACAGGCTCTAGGGTTTGGGAGACAGAACGAGCTGCACTCTCGTCCAAACCCTCCACTCGGGCCCGGGCTTTAGATGGTACCACGTTAATCTGTTCGCTGCCGGAGAGGGCGGTGACTCGAGGAAGATCACTGGGCTGGGACTCTCCTCGGCAGAAGAGGGTAGGCTTAAAATGACCCTTTTCGATATTGGTCAGAGGGAACTCCGCATCGGGAGCAAAGGTGAAGGGGGCATAGGGATGGTTCTGGTAGTACCAGTCGATATCTCCAAAACCGCTCTCCTCGTCCGTGCCCAGAATTAGGCGGGCATTTTTGGATAAGGGAAGCTTCAAATCACGGATGGCCTTCATCGCCAAGAGGCAGGCAACAACAGGCCCCTTATTGTCGCTGGCACCACGGCCATAAAGGAGACCATCCTTATAAAGAGGAACAAAAGGCTCAGTTACCGACCAGCCCTCCCCTGGCTCTACCACGTCTAGGTGGGCCAGAATATGCAGACTGGTCTCCTGTTCATTTAGGTCCACGGTGCCCACATAGCCCTCCAGATCGGAGCTGGAAAGGCCCAGGCTACGGGCAATGGAGATGGCCTCCTGCAATGCCTTGGCCGGCCCTGGTCCAAAAGGAGCATCTGGAGTCGATTCTCCCTTGACACTGGGGATCGCAACCAAGCGAGACAAAAGGCTGACAAGGATATCCTCTTTGTCGTTAAAATAGGTATCAATCATGGTTTTCATGGAGGGCCTCCTTCTTTGTTCCATTCACTTCATCCAGGTACTTATATACCGTATAACGGGAAACACCAAGCTGGGCTGCCACATAGGGTACCGCTCTGCGGTAAGAAAAGGCATCCTGCTGGGAGAGCATCTCCACAAGGCGTAGTCGGTCGGCCTTGCCCATTTCTCGCAGCGGCTTGCCCACCCGGTCTGCACATTGCTGGAACAGGTCTCCGATTCCCGTTTCCTGTCGCTGGTATACGGCACTGCGAAATTCCGAGTCCGTACGCATCAAATCCAGCAGGGCCCGGTTGGCGTAGGTAAGGGAGGTAAAGTCATAGTTGATTCCAAGGGCCAAGTGGTAATCTTCGCCCTTCAGGGAAAAGGTGCTGCTTTTGACCTGCTGCCCTCTGGGTGTGGTGGCAAGCAGGTTAATCACGTCTCCCTCGAATTCCACTTTTTGCGCAAGGCCGGTCAGATCTATGGTAGAGCCGACCTCACGATTGGAGACGTGGCCATTATAAATGGCAAGGACAGGATGAGCTGGGTCTGCAAAGTCATGGATGACCACCTCGCAGTTTACCCCAAACATTTCAGAGATACCCCGCGCTAAGCGATCGAGCAAGGATAGAGCTTCATTGCGTGTCATGCTGATTACCCCCGTTCCTTAGATGTAAGCAGATAAAAAGAAAAGGAAAGTGCCCTTCCGTTGGTGGAAGGGCACTTTGTCAAAAGCGATTAAGCTCCGGGCGCACCCGCCGGAAGCATGCAAAGAACCAAGGTGAGTAGCATAAAGAGAAAGGCCACCCATTTTGTGTACTTTGCAAGTTTTGCATCCATGGTTCTCGCCTTGTTCTTAGACAGAAAGCTGTCTCCTGCCCCGCCGATTACCCCTAGGCCGGAGTGCTTGCCAGACTGGAAGAGGACAAAAGCAATCAGAAGCAGGCAGACAATCACCTGCAGAATGGTGATCACAGTTGTTGCAATGTTCATACCACATTCGTTCCTTTCGATTGGTGTCTCCTAAAATGAAGAGGGCAAACGCCCTAATTAGCTGACTGCCATTCTACCACAGTCGTGCCAAATTTGCAAGGATTTTTTATCACCAAAGGGTAAAGAGCATTTTGGCAACCTCAGCCCGGCTAACCGAATTGGTGCAGCGCAGATAACCGTCGTCGTAGCCACTGACGACGCCCTGCCCTACAAGAGTTGCCACATAGTTGTTGGCCCAGGTGGGAACAGAGGAGGCGTCTTTAAACTGGGAGAGAGATGCAGCGGGATAGCCCTTTTCCTGTATGCGACCGAGAATGGTCATAGCCTCCGCACGGGTAATGTTAGAACGGGCGTTGGCTAAAAGCTGACCCTTGTCTGTCACCCCTTGCATAATGCCGAGGCTATACATGGCCTTAACAGCGTTCAGAGACCAGGATGGAATTTTAGACGCATCATCAAAGGGAAGGGTAACCGAGGCGTAATCCTCCAGCTTGATTCCCATCCAACGAGCTGTCATCAGAGCAAAATCACCACGGGTAATGGCTCGTCCGGGATAGAAATAGGATTTTCCGCCCTCTTCGTAGCCGGTGATAATCTTAAGAGAGGAGAGGCAGTTTGTGTAAGAAATGGCCCAATGCCCCTTCATATCCACAAAGGGAGAGCTGCTAGAGCCTGTTCCGGCTATGGTTTGGGAGGATCGCCCAATGTTACCGCTCTGATCTCGCACCGCAACGGTAACCTGTTGGAGAGTGGCGCCCTGGGCAGGCAAATTCGCTAAAATTTGCTGTCCGCTGATGGTAAAGGACTGGGCCTTTCCATTCACGGTGACCGTAATTTGACTTTGCTGAAAGTTTTTGTCGGCATTGTCACTGGCCGTTGCAGTGAGCTGGTTGCCATTGATGGTTATAGTCACCTTCGGTGCGCTTGTATCCGTGGTATATTGATTTGAAGTGAGAAGCTGATCCATCCAAATGCTGCCATTTGTTTTGCTGCCACCTGCAAGGCTTAGGGTGGTGAGTGTGGCAGGATTTGCAGGTAAGGCAGCCCAAAGCTGTTTCCATCCGGTAAAGGTAATCTCGCCAAAGGAGAGATTGTAGGCCAGACCCCCGCTATCAAGGCAAATGCCTTTCAGGGTGGCACCGGACTTGTCTCCATAGACCCAAACACCCAGGTAACCATCATTGTTCGAGAGGGGCAAAGTGGGTGCGAACTCACTGATACCATCGACCATTTTGTAGTCCCAGCGCAAACTGCCGTTACCAAAGCGCACCCGATCACCGGCATGGCTCAAGGCCAGGGTGGCGGTGGCACTGCCATTGGGAATCCCAGAACCCTCAAAGTTTTCCACCAATGTGTAGCGACCTTCGCTGCTCACCGTTAGGGGGATAGAGGCACTGTGTCCCCCAGAGGTTATCTTAATGGAGCCGGTGCCGCTGGTGTGGGCAGCGGTGAACACGCCGCTGGAAGTAATAGTGCCCAGGTTTGCGGGCTTTACCGACCAGACAAAATTATTGTCCACAGTTGCCATGGGGATTTTTTGGTAGGTAGCAGTTGCCTTTAAGCTAACCGAATCTCCCCCTGAGAGGCCCAGGCTGGAGACTGTTGCCCCTGTGCTGACATTGGTGATCCGCAGCGCATTGGGAGCCGCAAAGATCGTCACCATAGTGCGGCCGGTTAGACCGCTGGTACTGGTGGCCGTTATCGTATCGACCCCTGGGGTGGAAGGCGCAATGTAAGCACCATTGGCATCAAAGTTGCCCCGGTCGGCAGAGAAGGTAACCGATTCGGAAGAGTTGACCGGGAACCAGCTACTATCGGTAAACGAAACGTTAAATCCTGTGTTGGCGCCCACCATGAGGACCTGATTCTTGGGGGTTACATAGACATGGGCGGGACTGCCTGTAGCACTGCGGTTTGAAACCAAGAAAATGGCATTGGTTACAGCACGCTGAGAACCATCGGAGGGCTTGTTGACGACGCTGGAGCTATTGCTGTCCGCTGTGGTTGCAACCATGGTGGTGGAGCCGCCGCCGTCTAGGCAGACGGCGTTGACACAGCCCAGCTCTTTCAGTCGCTGACCCACCTGAGCAAGAGAGGCCCCAATGCTGTGGCCGGACTGGCGACCGTCCAGGGCATAGAACAAAACAGAACCGTCCGATTTCACACCCACTGCCGTGCGGGGTGCGTTGGAAAAGCCATCATCGACCTCTGTGGCAACGGCGCCATTTGTCAAGATGCGGTGCATGGCGCCCACTGCGCAGCTGACGGTATTCCAACGAGGGTCATTGGCGGTGATGTCGATGCTCATCTTGTC
>JBHAQX010000166.1:0-10070 GCA_041830595.1 Evtepia sp. | reverse complement strand
CAGAGCAATGTGGGTGCGCAGCTGCTTTTCCGCACCGGGACGCAGCTCCATACGCATCATCTGCTCATTCATCTTCATGTAACTAAAGTACATCTCCAGGCTAATACCCTGGCTCTCCAAACGGTGTCTGTAATCGTCCACCATCTGGTCAACCTGAGCCTCCACCATGGGTGCGGGCAGGTCAATGGTCACCTGCTCGGCCAGCTTATCCAGCACCGACTGCTTAAACTGCGCTTCGCATTGGGCGATGGCACGGTCGGACACCCGGGCACGGATATCCTCACGCAGTTCCTTCATGGTGTTGAACTCGGAGACATCTTTAGCGAACTCGTCGTCCAGCTCTGGCACGATCTTTGCCTTCACTTCCAGAACCTTTACTTTGAATACAGCAGGCTTGCCCTTGAGTTCCTCTGCATGGTAGTCCTCAGGGAAGTTCACGCTGATTTCCTTCTCCTGTCCAGCGCTCATGCCAATTACCTGCTCCTCAAAGCCAGGAATGAAGGAGCCGGAGCCAAGAACCAAATCAAAGTTCTCTCCCTTGCCGCCATTGAAGGGAATGCCGTTCTGGAAGCCCTCAAAATCAATGATTGCTGTATCCCCACTCTGGGCGGGACGCTCCACTGCCTCCTGGCGGGTAGCGCGGTCCACGAAGGTTTTCAGTTCCTTCTCCACCATTTCATCGTCAATGGTGGGTAGAATCTTGTCGGCCTCAATACCCTTGTAGTTCTCCAGTGTCACCTCGGGGCGAATGGTGAACACGGCCTTAAAGGTGAGACCCTCTTTGCCCTCTTCCATGATCTCAATGGAAGGTGCGGCTACGATGTCCAGCTTTTCAGCCTCGACAGCCTCCTCGCAAGCTGCGGGGTAGAGCTCTTCGATGGCATCCTGATAGAAAACCCCACTCCCATACATACCCTCAATGATTTTGCGCGGGGCCTTGCCCTTGCGAAATCCGGGTACGGAAATGCTGCCCCTGTTCTTTTTGTATGCTCGGTCAAGTCCGGCCTCAAATGCCTCGGGGGCAATCTCAATCACGAGCTCCACGGAATATTGCTCTTTGTTTTCTACCTTGCTTTTGACGTTCATTTCCTCTTCCTCCTGTAGAACACCCTTCTGGACACGCAAAAAGGCATCATAAATGCATTATCTAAGACATTCTATCAGATTTATTTGTAAATTTCCACTCTTTTTTTTAATCACAGATTTTTCCTGGGGAAAAGCGCAAATAATCAGCTGAAATCAAGTGATACTCCACCGTGCCAACCTTTCCCTGTATGGCCAAACGATGGCTGCCTCCATGTAGATGGCCATAATAACAGTGCTTTACCTGATACCGCTCCAGCAGTTCGATAATCGGCTCACAGCGATATCCCTGGTAACAGGGCGGGTAGTGGAGAAAGCAGAGAATCTCACGGTCACCCGCCGCCTTGAAGGAGGTCTCCAGACACAGCAGTTCCCGATTGAGTACCTTTTGGTTCTGCCCACTGGCCTCCTCTTCAAAAAACCAGCCCCTGGTGCCACAGATGGCATACTCGCCATAGAAATAACAGTTGTTGTGGAGAATGTGAAGGGTATCAAAGCCATTTTCCGCAAAAAACCGCTCCATCTTTGTGGCCGTTGTCCACCAATAATCATGGTTCCCTTTGAGCAGCAGCTTGGGCCCAGGAGACAGGTCGTTGAGAAAAGCAAAGTCCTCCTTCGACTCAGGAAGGCTCATTCCCCAGGAAATATCCCCGGCAATGACCACCGTGTCCTCCGGGCCGATGGCAGAAAACCCCTCCTGGAGTTTTTCCACATAACCTTCCCAGGCGCCCCCAAAGACATCCATGGGCTTGCTGCCTCCCAGGGACAGATGGGTATCGCCTATTGCGTAAAGCGCCACAGCGTCACCCCTGCCTACTGTAGGCTATCTAAGACCACATCCAGCATGTGGGATTTTTCCACACTCTGGGTAAAACGCAGGGTCTTATCTTTTAGGCCTGCCAAGGATGCAGGCGCTTTTTCCTTCGTCAGCTGGGTCAGCTGGTCCAAAATCGCCACGCCCGGTGCCTGCTCCGACACACCCAGGGCAGAGAGCACGCTGTCGCAGAACTTAAAGGGGCTGGCGGTGGACACCAGCAGGGTCACGGCCTTGTCCCCGGTCTCCCTGCGATACTGGTCCAGAACGTCAAAGGCCACTGCCGTATGAGGGTCAATAAGGTAGCCCTTCTCGCTCCATAGCTTTGCGATGGTCTTCTGGGTGCCCTCGTCCCCGCAGAAGCCTGCGTAAAAGTCTTTCTGCAGAGCCGTTTTGAGATCCTCACGAATCTCATAGACGCCCTCTTGATTCAGCTTCTCCATGTAGCCCTTTACCAGCTGGTCATCCTGCTCAGATAGGGCAAACAACAGCCGCTCTAAGTTGCTGGAGACCAAAATGTCCATGGAAGGGGACATGGTGGTGTAGAAGGTGCGCTTGCGGTCATAGACCCCTGTGCGAATGAAGTCCGTAAGGACATTGTTGCTGTTGGAGGCACAGATCAGCTTTCCAATGGGAACCCCCATCTGCTTGGCATAAAAGGCCGCCAAGATGTTTCCAAAATTTCCTGTGGGAACGCAGACATTCATGGGTTCCCCCGCCGCTAGCTTGCCCTCGTTGAGCAGGTCACAGTAGGCAGAGATATAGTAGACCAGCTGGGGCAGCACACGGCCCCAGTTGATGGAGTTGGCGGAGGAGAGAAAATAGCCTCTCTTCTCCAAGTCGGCCCGCAGGGTTTCATCGGAAAACAGCTGCTTCACCCCAGTCTGGGCATCATCAAAATTGCCATGGACAGCACAGACACCTACGTTATTCCCCTCCTGGGTCTGCATCTGCAGGCCCTGAATGGCGGAGACCCCGTCCTTGGGATAAAACACCAGAATTCTGGTGTGATCCACATCTCGGAAGCCCTCCAAGGCTGCATTTCCTGTGTCGCCGGAGGTGGCCACCAGAATGCAGACGGTTTTCTCCTCCTTGGTCTTCACCAGGGAAGCCGAGAGAAGATGGGGAAGCATCTGCAAGGCCATATCCTTAAAGGCACTGGTGGGGCCATGCCACAGTTCCAGACAGTGGGTGGTTTCGTCCACGGGCCGAATGGGTGCTACGGCAGGATGGTCAAACTTTGCCGGGTAATTGTAGGCGTGGGCGGCAAAGCCCTCCAGCTCCTCCTTGGAGAAATCCTCCAAAAACAGGCTCATCACATAGACGGCCCGCTCCTCATAGTTCATGGCCTTCATCCGATCAAGGGCATCGGCAGAAAGGCTTGGCAATGTACTGGGTGTTAGCAGTCCCCCATCTCTGGAGAGTCCCTGGGCGATGGCCTGGGCGGCTGTCAATTTCACGTTTTTATCTCTTGTACTTACATAATGCATACTGTATCCACTACCCTCATTAGATTTTTAAAATATAATTTGTCAAGCAGCGTCTGGCTGCAGTGTTTTCTTTGTAAATAGTCGTAGAGCTCTGATAGACCCGACACACCGGCCTCAAAACCCTTGGCCAAGGTATCGCAGCCATCCCAATCGCCGCCGAGGCAAACATGGTCTTCCCCGCCCAGATTCCAGAAGTGGGAAAGATGGGCATAAATTGTATCAAAATCAGGATTTTCCCCCAGAAAGTGGACATAGAGATTGAGTCCCGCCACGCCCCCTGTCTCCACCAAGGCTAAGAACTGGGCATCGCTTAAGTTCCGAGGGTGGGAGCAGATTGCCCTCGCATTGGAGTGGCTGGCTATTATAGGCTTTTTGGCAAGCTCCATCACGTCCCAAAAAGCGGCGTCGGAGAGGTGGGACACGTCCACCAATATGCCAAGCTCCTGCATTTTCTCCACAAAACTCTTGCCTAAGGGAGATAGGCCCACCCCTTCCTCATCAGAAACGGCACCAGCTAAGGCATTGTCCTGATTCCAGGTAAGGTTTATGCTGCGCACTCCAAGATCATAAGCCCTTTTGAGCCCCTCCAAGCTACACCCCAGCAGTTCGGCCCCCTCTACGGATAAAAAGGCCGCCGTTTTCCCCTGGGCAAAGGCCTGCCTGGCCTCCTGTTCGGTACGGCAGTGCAGCAGGCGGTCTGGGTGTTCCTCCAAAGTATCTTGAAACAGTTGATACTGCCGCCGAACGCTTTCTTCCTGCTCCGTCTCCGGCAGATCAAACAGGGCGAAAAACTGAGCCCTTGGAGAAAAAGACCGTTCCAGTCGTTCCAAGTCCAAATGTCCTTCTGGGTTTTTAACCAACAGCGGGGTCTTGCAGTAGTCAGAGCGAAATATGGTATCGCAGTGGGCATCAAAATAAGGAATCATAGGGGCTCCTTCTAAAACGCATTCTCCCAGTAGAGGATCTGAAGCCCCTCCGCCGTCATTCCTCGTGGCGCATAGAGTTCTGCCACATCAAAGCGGGGCTGAAGCTCCGTGGGATGCTCCATCAAATAGGTCTGGGCTGCAAGCCTTAGCTTCTGCTGCTTTTGGTATGTCACAAACTCCCGGGCTTTAGCAAAACGGTCATCCTTGCGCAGCTTGACTTCCACAAAGCAGAGATAGCCAGGCAGCTGGGCAATCAGATCCAGCTCCCCATAGCGGCAGCGAAAGCGCCGGGCCACAATTTGAGCACCCTTTTGCTCTAAAAAAGCCGCCACCTGCTCTTCCCCCCATAGCCCCAGGGCCTGGGTATCCCCCCGGCTCACAGGTTTTTCAGAAAGCTTCTGCGGTGAATGGGGCTTGGCCCATGCTCTCGCAGGCGCTCATAATGGAGTTTGGTGCCATAGCCCTTATGGCGCTCAAAGGCATACTGGGGATATTCCTCGGCCATTTCCAGCATATAGCGGTCACGGCTTACCTTAGCTAAAATCGACGCCGCTGCAATGGAAGCACTCTTGCCATCCCCCTGGACAATGGGCTCGTTGGGAAGGCTAATGCCTCTGTTTTTATTCCCGTCAATCAGAGCAAACTCCGGCCTGGGCCAGAGGGCGACAATGGCCTTTTCCATGGCCAGCATACGGGCATTTAGGATGTTAATCCGGTCAATTTCCTTTTCATCGACCCAGGAAACCGCAAAGGCCTTTGCCTTTTCACAGATCAGCTCATAGAGCATCTCCCTACGCTTTTCCGATAGCTTTTTGGAATCATTCAGCCCCGGAAGCTCCAGCCCGAAGGGCAGTATCACAGCGGCGGCATACACACGGCCGGCAAGGGGACCTGCCCCCGCCTCGTCCACCCCGCAGATGTACTCGAAGCCCTCTTCCTGCTTTGCCCGCTCATAAGTCCAAAGGTCCAGCTTTTCTTCCACCGTGGGCATCCTCCTACTCCATGTCCTCCGGCAGTTCCATGGTGACCCGTCCTAACAGACCACCTCGAAACTCATCCAGTAGAATATTGGCCATGCGCTCTAAGTCAATCTCGCCTCCGCTGACCAAAAAGCCACGCTTTTTCCCGGCAGCCTCCAGGAGTTCCCAGCCGGTCATCTCCGGTGAAACCTTGATTTTATAGCGGGCTTCCAGGGCGGCGGGACTTCTTTGATTCAAAAGTTCCATGAGCTTACAGCCCAGGGTTTCTGTGTCCATAATGGCATCCCGCACAGCCCCGGTAAAGGCCAAATGCAGGCCGGTGCGCTCATCCTCAAATTTCGGCCAGAGGATACCGGGGGTGTCCAAGAGCTCCAGACCCTGGGACACATTGACCCACTGCTTGCCCCGGGTTACACCAGGACGATCTGAGGCCTTGGCCGACTTGCGCTTGGCCATCTTATTGATAAAGGTAGACTTGCCTACATTGGGCACCCCCACCACCATGGCCCGCACGGGTCTGCCCACCTGGCCTTTTTCCCGCCATTGGGCAATTTTCTCTTTCAAGGCATACTGCATGGTGGAGGCAAATTGAGAAACCCCCAAGCCCGACTTGGCATCGCACTCCATAACGGTATAGCCCTTGGACTTAAAATACTGGGCCCAAAGCTTATTGCCCTGCTTGTCCGCCTGGTCGGCTCGGTTGAGCACAACCACACGGGGCTTGGTTCCCACCAGATCGTCAATATCGGGATTGCGACTGGAGATGGGAATGCGGGCATCAATCACCTCTGCCACCACATCCACCAGTTTCAGGTCTGCCTCAATCATACGTCTGGTCTTGGTCATATGGCCGGGATACCACTGAATCACCATGCTCCCACCTCCTCTTTTGAATCTTTTTATTATACACAGATTTTTCCCCTGTGAAAAGGGGAAGACTGAAAAAAGAAAACCGACCCTTTCCTGTCCAATTTGTGTATCCTATGCAAAAAAAGGGCCACCGAAACCTCGGCAGCCCTCTTTTGTTTGTGAGAATTACAGCTTTTCCTTGACCTTTGCACGCTTACCCACACGATCGCGCAGATAGTAAAGCTTTGCACGGCGCACCTTGCCCCGGCGAACAGTCTCCACCTTCTCAATGATGGGGGAATGCAGAGGGAATACCTTCTCCACTCCAACACCATAGGAAACACGGCGAACGGTAAAGCTCTCGTTAATCCCACCGTGCTTCTTTGCAATCACGGTGCCCTCAAAGACCTGAATACGCTCACGGCTTCCTTCCTTAACCTTCAGGTGGACACGAACGGTGTCACCCACGTTAACGGTAGGAACCTCTTGCTTCAAATGCTTCTCGGTAAATGTTTTCAACAAATCCATGGTCAGTTTCCTCCTATAGTATAGGCGTTCATTCCGGCTTGCGTGCATAGCTCTCTATGCACCCGTAGAGGATCACCCGTTTTTTGAAAGACCAGAAGTTATAGTACCACAGGGTCTTTTAAATTGCAAGCTGTTTTTTCCATTTCCATCTCTTTATTCCAGCACAAAGCAAAGCTCACTCCCCTGCTTTCCTCGGCGCACCAGGATTTGTCTCTCTATACTTCTGGATAGCTCGCCTACATGAGAAATGATGCCCACACTGCGGCGATCCCCCGCCATACTCTGGAGTGTCTTTATTGCCATATCCAAAGAGTCTGCATCCAGAGAACCAAAGCCCTCATCGATGAACATGGCTTCCAGGGCTATGCCCCCTGCCGTCTGCTGTACCACATCCGAAAGACCGAGGGCCAGACAAAGGGAGGCTTTGAAGGATTCTCCCCCGGATAGGCTGCGCACATCCCGCACTTTCCCGGTATAGTGATCCAGGACATCCAGTTCCAGGCCAGACTGCTTTTGCAGTCCCCCGGGCTCTTCCCGCCGGCGCAACTCATAGCGCTGGGCACTCATCACTGCAAAGCGGCGGTTGGCCGCCCGGAGAATCCGGCTAAAGTAACTCATCTGCAGGTAGGTCTCAAAGCTCACTCTGGCCTTCCCCTCTAAGTCACCGTTGGCGGTGTCCGACAAGCGCTTGTAGCGCAGATAGGCCGCCTCTCGGTCTCCAACCTGGCGTAAGACAGCACGCAAGTTTGTTTGTCCTCTTAGGAGCTGGTCATGGCTGCTCTGAAGTGCAGACAGCTTTTGGGCAAGGCTAGTTAGCGTTGCCTGTTGCTCTTCTTGGGCCTCCAACTCCAGGTCAATACTTACCTTTTCTTTGCCTTGGCAGCGCTGAACCAGTCGTTTCTCCTCCTGCAAAAGGGAATCCCGGTTCTTTTGAAAGGACTCCACCTCTTGCTGGAGGGCCTTAAGATCTTCCTCATCCTTCCACGCCTCATGATAGTAACGCTCCTCTGAAAAGCCAGCCTGTTTCAGGGCAAGGAGATAGGCTTCTTTTGCCTTTGAATACAAGACCTCTTTCTCCTGGGCGGCCTCTTGCCTGGCCTGTTCCAGGGCTTTGTTTTGAGAGAGGGCCTGCATCGCCTCGGCATGGCGACTGGTTGCCCGATCATAGGCACTTTGCAGCCCAGTAATCTGCTCTTGTCCCTGGGCGATGGCCTCTTCTACCTCTATGTGTGACGAGAAGGAGAGCTGTTTCTCTCTGCTCTCTTTCTCTCCCTCCAAGCGTGACAGCTGCATCTGCCTCTCCTGCTGGGCAGCCAGGGCCTCCTTCTCCTCTTCCTCCAGCTGTATCTGCTGCATGCGAAGGGCTTCCAGCTGCTTGTTCAGCTCTTCTTCCGTTGCTATTTTTTCTTTGATTTTAATTTGGTCTTGTTCTGCCTGTTCTTTTTTCTCCTTTGTCACGGTATGTCGCTGAGCCAGTTGCTCTTCCAGATTGGGTTGAGACAGCTCCAAACCAAACCCCGCCAGAGACGCTTCTACTCTTTCTTTTTGCTGAGTAACACGCTCAAGCAGGGTGCCAGCCTCTAGGGCAAGGACCTCCCTTTTTTGGCGCTGCTCCTGGGCTCCCAGTCTTGCCTGCTCCACAGTCTCCTCACTGGGCGCCTCCACAGAGAGAAGAGCTTTACAAGGGTGTTCCTTACTGCCGCAGACGGGACAGGCCACTCCCTTTTGCAAGCTCTGGGCCAAAATCCCCGCCTGTTCTCGGAGAAAGGCCTGCTCCAACTTCTGATACCTCTCCTCAGCCTCTCCCAGGCTCTGCTCCGCCCCTAGATAGGCCTGCTGCTTCCCAGCAAGCTGCTCCTCATACTGGCCCAGGAGATCCCGCTGCTGTAGTAACTCCTCCAATGCCAGCCACTGTCTCTGGCACTCCTCTAGCGCTTCCTTTGCTCCCAGCTGTTCCTGCACGAGATCGCCAAGGCTTTCTAGTTCTTCCCTCCTGCTTCTTTGCTCCTGGAGGCATTGAAGAAGGGCTTCCTCTCTGTCTTTTTCCAGCTGGTCCGCCTGCTCTTGGGCCTTGATTAGGTCTCGCTCCCTCTCAAGTAGGGCCTCTAGCTCCCGGTAATGGGGCAGTTCCCCCTGCCAGCGGGTTACCTGTGTCTGGACTTGCTCCAGCTGGGGAAGGGTTTTCTTAACCTCCTCCAGCTCCTCTTCTGCCTTTTGTACCGCATCTTGAGAGAATGAGCGCAGTTCCCTTGCCGTTTTGAGTGCCTCCAGGCTCTGCTTCCATTCCTGTTCGGCCTGTTGCAATCGCTCTTCCCCAGGCCGAACCTGACTCTGGGCCAGGCGCCCCTTTTCGATTTGTTCTTCCTTCTCTTTCAGGGCGGGAAGCTCTTTTTCTAGCTCTGAAAGCTGCTCCTGACAGACAGCCAGGGCATCTAAGTCCTGATTCATCTGGATAAAACTGCTGATTTGGGCTGCCATGTGGGTGAGCTGTTTCTGCTCGGCTTCAAACTGCTCCTTGCAGGCAAGAATCCTATCCCCATTGGCCCGTTCCATCTCTTCCAACAGCTCCATCAGTTCCCCGGCACGATGGATGGTATCCTGTCCTTTGAATGCCTCTAGCTCTTCCTCAAAGCCCGCTATGGCCACAATACCCCGGATGTATTGGGAGAAACTCTGTTCCTGGGCGGCAAGGCCCTTCTTCTCCTCCAGCATCCGCTGCTTTAGCTTTTCCTGGAAGGTTCGGTAGGGTCCCGTTTGAAAAATCCGGCGCAAAATAAGGGACCGCTCCACAGTATCACTGAGAAGCAGACGGCGAAACTCTCCCTGGGCAATCATGACGATTTGGGAAAACTGCTCTCGATTGAGGCCCAAAAGGGCCTCAATTTCCTCCGTTACGTGGCGAACCCCTGTGACCACGCTGCCATCGGGCATGGTCAGGGTAGCCCCAGCCACTTCTCGGGTCATTCCAGTGCCACGGGCCTTTGGTCGCAGGTATTCCGGGTTCCGCTCAACGGTGTACTCCTTGTTTCGATAGGAAAAATGCAGGCGAACAAAGGTCTTTTCTGTGTTGTTTGCAAAGTCACTGCGCAGCATGGCCCCCGTGCGCTCTCTGCCGCTGGCCTCGCCATACAGGGCAAAGGAAATGGCATCAAAAATACTGGTTTTTCCCGCTCCCGTCTCACCGGAAATGAGGTAGAGCCCTCCCTTGGAAAAGGCTTCAAAGGGAAGGGTCTGGCAGTTTGGATAGGGACCAAAGGCGCTGATGGTAAGTGAAAGCGGTCTCATCTCTCCCCCTGCACCTCCTCTAGTATCTGCTTCACAAGGGCGGCATCCCCCTGCTCCAGTTCCCTGCCATTTCGCATTTGATAGAACTCACAAAACAGATCGAAGGCACTTTTTT
>JBHAQX010000165.1:0-3954 GCA_041830595.1 Evtepia sp. | reverse complement strand
CGGGCAATGGCCACACGCTGCTGCTGGCCGCCCGAGAGCTCATGGGGATAATAATCTGCCTTTTCTGAGAGGCCCACCTTGGCCAACAGTTCCAAGGCCTTTTCCTCTGCCTGGGCAGGGGTCATCTTTTTCAGGTCCACGGGAGCCATCATGATATTTTTCTTTGCTGTCAGGTGGGGGAAGAGGTTAAAGCTCTGGAACACCATACCGATATTTTCCCGCACCTTGTTGATATTCACTCGCTTATCGGTGACAACAAACCCATCTACAACAATCTCTCCACTGGTGACAGACTCCAGCTGATTCAGGCAGCGCAAAAAGGTGGACTTGCCTCCGCCGGAGGGGCCAATGATGCAGACCACTTCGCCCTCCTGCACCTCCAGGTTAATCCCCTTGAGCACATCCAAGTTGTGAAAGCTCTTGTAGAGGTCGGTTACTTTAATTTTTACGCCCATAGCTAATTGACCTCTCCACTCTTCTTGAAATAATCATCAGCACTGAGATGATTGCCAAATACAACCCGCCCGCATAGAGCCAGGTGGCAAAGAATTGATAGGTAGAGCCCACATAGGTCTTCGTCATGTTGGTCAGCTCTCCAAGGCCTATAACAGAGATAATAGAGGTATCCTTAATGGTGATAATAAATTGGTTGACCATGGCGGGAACCGAAATCTTGATGGCCTGGGGAAGCACCACTTTGCGCATGGTTTTCCACTTGCCAAGGCCCAAGCTACGGGCCGCCTCTGTCTGCCCTTTTGGCACGGCACCAATGCCGCCACGGTAAATCTCGGCCATATAGGCGCTGGCATTGATGCTAACGGTCAGAATGCCCGCCTGCAGTATTGACATCCTTGTCCAACCCAAGGCCCCAATGAGCTCATTCACACCGAAGAAGATAAAGTAGGCCTGGACAATCATAGGCGTACCCCGGATGGCCCAGATATACGCCTCTGCAATGGACCGGGGCACAATGTAGTTTGACAGCTTCATCAGGCAAATGAAAAAACCCAAAATAAGCCCAATGACGATGCTGACCACAGAGACCAGCACCGTTAATTGTAGCCCTTTTAACATAATCGGTGTAGCCTGGGGAATCACCACCGTAAAGTCATTGCCTATTGAGACAATAAACGCAACCAGTCTTTCCATACCATCGATCCCAACCATTCAAATTTCCCATTTTGGGGGTGCCTGCCAGCAAAGAACAGTTTTCAGCATGACATACTTCATACCATGCTGAAAACTGTTGCTTTTGGCTGCAATCCTCAGTTCACTAAAAACTTGAACCTCTTTATTTTCCTGACCTTTGCTGTGCCTTAATACCCGTACTTTGCCAGAATTTCGTCGTAGGTTCCACTTTCCTTAATGTTCTCTAGGCCCTTGTTGAAGGCCTGAATCAGGTCTGCATTCTCGCCCTTGAGTACGGCAAAGCCGTAGAAGCTGGGGTCGATTACCTCGCCCACTGTCTGGAGAGACAGCTCGCCGGACTTAATGGCCCACTCCACAACGGAGCGATCTTCAAAGCAAACGTCGCAGTTGCCCTGCATGACCGCTGCATACATGGTGGGCGAGTCTTCAAAGTTCACAAGAGTAAGGTTATACTCGTCTTTGATGCTCTCGGCATACTCGGTGCCCATGGTGCCAATTTTAGCTGCCACGGTTTTACCACGAATATCCTCCAGAGTCTGAATGTCGCTGTCTTTTGCAACGACCATAATCTGGCCATCTTCAAAATAGCCCTCAGAGAAGTCAAAAATCGCCTGACGCTTTTCATTGATGGTCATGCCGGCGATCATGCCGTCTGCATTGCCAGACTGAACGGCGCCCATGGCTGCATCAAAACCCTCGTTCTTCATGTCATAGGTAAAGCCCTGGTCCTCGGCAATGGCTGCCAGTAGGTCCATATCCACACCGGTAAATTCCCCGGTCGCAGTATCTAAAAATTCAAAGGGGGCAAAGGAGTTGTCGGAATAGATTACGTAGTGGGCGGCCTCCCCACCGGTTTTCGTACAGCCTGCAAGAGCAAGCAGTAGCAGTGCTGCCACACCAAAGATGGACAGCAGTCGAGTCGCTTTTTTCATTCTCTTTCCTCCATATTCTAATGTATTCATTTTTTGTTATAACAAATCCCTATTGCGCCTTAATCGGCAAGAAAATTATATCGGAATTTTCCAACACTGTCAAGCAAGCCTTTCTTGTATTGCCGGAAGCCATTTCCAATCCCATCCAATTTTCCCATTTTCCACTAGTCCCCTCCAGCAGAAAAAAAGCCCCGGAGCTTCAACTTCCAGGGCCTTTCTTCCTTTAAATTTCCATAATAACAGGCAAAATCATCGGGTTCCGCTTCGTCTTTTTATAGAGATAGCCTGATAGTTCGTTCTTAATCGCGGACTTGATTGCCGTCCAATCCACTACGCCCTTCTCTCTGCAATCCTCCAGAGCCCGCAGGGCGACTTCCCGCAGTTCTTCCATAAGAGCCTCTGACTCTTTCACATACACAAAACCGCGGGTGATAATATCCGGTCCGGAAATAAGGCTGCCGTCCTCCCCAGATAGGGAAAGAACGACAACAATCATGCCGTCTTGGGCCAGATGCTTTCTGTCCCGCAAAACCACACTGCCCACATCACCCACGCCGTAGCCGTCCACAAAGACTCGTCCGGCGGGCACACTGCCGTTTAACTTGGCGGAATCCGGTGTCAGCTCAATCACCTTGCCCAGATCACTGATGACAATGTTCTCCGGGGGGGTGCCCATCTGCTGGGCCAGCTTTGCATGGGTCTTTAAATGCCGCTGCTCTCCATGAACAGGAATGAAAAACTTGGGCTTTACCAGTGCGTGGATAATTTTCAGCTCTTCCTGGCAGGCGTGGCCCGAAACATGCAGCTCCCCCGCGTGCTCGTTGACCACATCCGCATTTTTCCGGAACAGCTCATTGATCACGGTACCCACCGCATTTTCATTGCCGGGAATGGCCGAGGCCGAAATAATCACCCGGTCTCCTGGCTGAATGTCCACCTGGCGATGGCTGGAAAATGCCATGCGGGACAGGGCCGACATTGCCTCACCTTGGCTGCCTGTGGTGATGATGCAAATCTTATTCTTGGGCAAACTTTTAATCTGGGTGATATCCACCAACACGCCCTTTGGAATCTCCGTATAGCCCAGCTCTGTGGCCACACGAAGGGTGGTTTCCATACTACGTCCGGTAATGGCAACTTTTCTGCCATAGCGGGCCGCCACGTTGATAATCTGCTGAATTCGGTCCACATTAGAGGCAAAGGTGGTGACAATAATGCGCTCATCACAGCCTTTAAATAGGACATCAAAACTAGCCCCCACCGCGCTCTCACTGCGGGTGTAGCCCGGCCGCTCTACGTTTGTAGAGTCCGCCAGCATGGCAAGAACCCCCTCTTTGCCCAGCTGGCCAAGGCGGGCAAGGTCCATCATGCCGCCCTTAATGGGGGTGGGGTCAATCTTAAAGTCGCCCGTATGCACCACGGTGCCCACTGGGCTTTTAATGGCGAAGGAGACCGCATCGGCAATGGAGTGGTTTGCGTGGATGAACTCCACGGAAAACTTGCCCACTTTGATGATCTCCCCTGCCTCACAGGTGTGCATCTTCACCTTATCTGCCAGCTTATGCTCCTCTAGCTTGGAGCGAACCAGGCCAATGGTCATACGGGTGGCGTAGATGGGTGCATTGATGGTGCGCAGTGCATAGGGCAGTGCGCCAATATGGTCCTCATGGCCATGGGTGAGGAAGATAGCCCGCACCCGATCCTGGTTCTTAATCAGATAACTGATGTCGGGGATTACCACATCAATGCCGTACATGTCATCATCGGGAAAGCCCATGCCCATGTCCACCACAATAATATCCTTGCCGTACTCATAGACGGTTAGATTCTTTCCAATCTCATTCAGCCCGCCTAACGATATAATTTTTAATTT
>JBHAQX010000164.1:0-6556 GCA_041830595.1 Evtepia sp. | reverse complement strand
CTGGACAATAAAACGGAAAACATGGAGCGGAAAGAAGAGGCCTATGCCGCTAAAGTGGCGGAACTGGAAGAGACCAGAGCCAGAGCCGACCAACTGGTATTGGAGCAGACCGCTGTGCTGGAGAAACTCTCTGGCCTAACCGCTGAGGAAGCAAAAACCTATTTGATCTCCAAGCTAGAGGCAGAGGTCACCCATGAAGCGGCCATGAAAGTGAAAGAAATCGAAGCCCAGTTTAAAGAGGAATCCGACACCAAGGCGAGAGAGATCATTGGCCTGGCTATCCAGCGCTGTGCTGCCGACCACGTGGCTGAGGTCACCGTGTCCGTGGTGCCCCTACCCAATGATGAAATGAAGGGACGGATTATTGGCCGTGAAGGCCGGAACATCCGCACTCTGGAAACCATGACCGGCGTCGATTTGATTATCGACGACACCCCCGAGGCCATTACCGTCTCCTGCTTTGACCCTGTGCGCCGAGAAATTGCTCGTCTGGCACTGGAAAAGCTGATTCTCGATGGGCGCATTCACCCGGCCCGTATTGAAGAGATGGTGGAGTCCGCCAAGCGGGAGGTAGATGCCGTCATCAAGGCGGAGGGCGAACGTGCCGTCTTTGAGACCAACGTGATGGGTCTGCATCCCGAGATTATCAAGCTCTTGGGCCGCATGAAATATCGTACCAGCTACGGACAAAATGTGCTTAACCACTCCATTGAGGTTGCCCATCTGGCTGGCCTGATGGCCGCTGAAATCGGCGCCGATGTGGGCCAGGCCAAGCGTGCCGGCCTGCTCCACGATTTGGGCAAGGCCATCGACCACGAGGTGGAGGGCTCCCATGTGACCATCGGTGTGGAGCTGGCCCGCAAGTACAAGGAGAGCAAGGAAGTTATCCATGCCATCCACGCCCACCATGGCGACGTAGAACCCCAGACGGTGGTTGCCTGCCTGGTGCAAGCGGCTGATGCTATTTCCGCTGCCCGCCCTGGTGCCCGTCGTGAAAACTTGGAGAACTACATTAAACGTCTGAAAATGCTGGAGGAGGTTACCTCTTCCTTCCACGGTGTGGAAAAGACCTTTGCCATCCAGGCTGGTCGTGAAGTGCGCATTATCGTAAAGCCGGAACAGGTCAGCGAAGACGAGATGATTCTATTGGCAAGAGACATTGCCAAGAAGATTGAAGATGAGCTGGAGTACCCCGGCCAGATCAAAGTGCATCTGCTGCGAGAGGTCAAGGCCATCGAGTACGCAAAATAAGATGGATTACAAGAGAAAACCCTTTGCATGTATGCAAAATACATGCAAAGGGTTTCTTTTTTCTCTGCTAAAAAGAAGCTCACGTTTCACTTTCCACGTTTTCCTGCTCCAACGCAAGGACGGGGGGCTTGGTTTCGCCCAGCTTTTCGTTGATTTCTTTGGTCTCATGGTAGATGCGAAACCGCACCAGCAGGGCCTCAACTCCAAGTCGCAACAATACGACATAAATGGCCAGAAAAATGATTGCACCAATGGGCGCCCCTATGATCAGGGTAAGAAAACGGAGAAAACTATATCGGATGACTTGAACTGCAAGAAACCAGGAAAATAGAACCCAAATCAGGGAGCTAAACGCCATGAGACAGATCAGAGCAATATAGACATAGCGGATAATCTTTTCTGTGATCAATGTCTCAAAATTCCATAAAACCTTTAATTTCTCTTTCACGGGGTTTCCCTCCATCTTTATGATTTACCAAAATTATACAACACAGGGTATCTCTCTGTAAACAGCATCTTGCCAACAAATTTCGCAAGGAGCAACGCCCTGATGGAGAACACGGATAGAATGGAAACAAATGAGGGCTGAGTTCTCTCTCCATTCAATGTAAGCAATGGGTCGCTTTCTACATAAAAAAGGGCCCCGGAACTGCGTTCCGGGGCCCTTTTCTTGTGTTTTTTCTCAATACCTACGAATGACCGCAACCACCTTGCCAATGATCTGGGCCATGTCCCCGTCAATGGGCTCGTAGTCGTCATTTTCCGGCAGAAGCCAAACCTTGCCATCTAGGCGGCGGTAGGTCTTGACCGTGGCCTCTTCCTCAAACAGGGCCACCACGATCTCGCCGTTGCGAGCGGTCTCCTGAGAGTGCACCACCACCAGATCATCAGGTAAAATACCCGCACCCAGCATAGACTCCCCTCGCACCCGCAGGGCGAAGTGCTCGTCCGAGGACTGGTCCACCTGGAAGGTGACATATTCCTCGATGCACTCCTGGGCCAAAATCGGTGCCCCGGCGGCCACATGGCCTACCACAGGGATTTTTCCCTTTTTAAACACACCCTCATTGGTCACGGTGATGGCACGGGTCTTTCCCTCCGCCTGGGAAATCAGCCCTGCAGAGCGCAGTCCCTTCAGGTGAAAATGCACCGTAGAGGGAGATTTTAGCCCCACATATTCTCCGATTTCCCGCACCGAAGGCGGATAACCATACTCCTCGGTAAAGCTGAGAATATACTCGTAGATTTGCTGCTGCTTTGGACTAAGCTTTCCCATTGCTTTGACCTCCTTGCCCCTAGATTCCTAGTTGTACTGGCCTTAGTGTAGCATACCTTTTTTCGTTTGTCAAACGTTTGTTCCAACAAAGTTGCTGTGCTTTATTTCCTGGAACCCCTTGTTAAAACTGGTTCACCCAACCCGCGGTTAGAGCAACGGGGACAAACCAAAAAATAAGAAACAAACTGAGGCTCAAAGGGTTTAAGGCCGCTACGGCCACAGAAGCGGTCAAGTAGGCCACAAACAGGATGCCGATTAAGGCAGACACACAGGCAAAGCCCGTGCATCGTCCCACCGCCCTGCGCAGTCGCTGAGCACCGGCAACTGCCACGGAGAGGGGCGCCAGCCCATCACGGGACAAAAGCCCCATGAGAACGCTGTCCTGTGGCATGGGTGCCGCCGCCAGTTTGCCACGGCTGGCTAGGTCAGGAAAGGCCATCTTATCCCAGGGAAAGCGGAACTGCTTGCGCAAAAGCTTGGGTACCATATTAAAGTCCAAAGCCACCAAAACAGGAGTGATGCCACTCTCCAGCAGCGCCTCCATGGAAGAGGCTGCCGCTTTTTGCATGGAGTACTCCAGGACAAATTGTCCGGCAAAGCGATAGTTGATGGCCGTTAACACCCCGGTCTTAATCCGTACACCCCGGGGCAGGGCGATGCCCATCCGCTCCAAAAAGTTTCCGTTGCCCACCAAAACCGGTTGGTCCATCACTTTGCCTGCGATGCCGTCGTTGTGCACCTCCAGCTCCGTTACGGTGACATAGGCTCCTTCTTCCATGCGTATTAGGTTATGGAACAGACTATCAAGCCCGCTGCCCGCTGCCCGAATCAGTGAGGCGGTGGTGGAAATCACCTGCTCCTGGCTAAAGTCGTTGAAGGCCCGATAGGCACTCATCTCAATGAAGCCAGGTGGAAATAGGTCTGCCTCATCCACTAGAATACAGGTGTTACGCTGGATGCTGCGAATCCCCGGCCAACCGGCCAGGGCCGTGCCCAGCTTGGACAGCCTACGGGTTAGCCCCTGGGCGGGCAGGCTATAGCAAAGGCAGCCCGACAGGGTAGATGCCGCAATTAAACTTCCCGAAAGGGCCCAGAACACCAACTCCTTATGCCCTTTCCCTGCGCTGGCCCAAACGGAAAGAAAGATCGCCAAGAGCAGAAGCAGGGGCGTTGCATAGCGAAACACCTTTCTGGGTCCGTCCTCCTGCTGTACTTGACTGCCAAACCCGGTTGCCTCTCCGGAGCGACGGCGGAACACAGCCTTTCCGCTGTACTGCTTGGGCTCCTGGGTTAACAGGTCCGGCTCTGCCGCCCGGGCGGCGGTGCGACAGAGTAAGCGCTGGCTCTCTTTGTACCAGTAAATACCAAGCATCTGAAAGCTGAGGACCAGAGCACCCGGGGCGAAGAGAGGCAGGCTATAGGGGCGGTACCCTGTAAACAGGGTCGTGATTCCATCAATTAGTAAAAATAGTGTGGCAAAGGTAGCCAAGGTCTCCATCCCCGGTTGCAGGCGCAAGAGCCTCTGTATGCCATCGATGAACACCCGATGACACAAAAGGACGACCAATACATAAACACCTAGACTAATCTGACCGAGAAGCATGCCTTCCCGGAGTGGATCGAACACCGTAAGGATCGTTAGCCGCTCCATAAGCACCAACAGTAAAAGCACGGCCGTAGCCAACAGAGAGCCAAAGGCCAGCAGCCGCTGGCGGGAGAGGCCTTGGGCATACTCCCTTGCAAGGGTGCGGGGGTCTGTATCCGGAGGTGTGGGCAAATCGGGCAGGTGCAGCCGTGGCGCATGGGGTAGGGGCACTTTCGGCCCTGAGACCACCTTGTCCTGGCGCAAACGAAGCCAAACCTTCGCTTTTTGGGAAGTCTGCGCTACCACCTCTCGAATGGTCTCCGGCTCCTTGGTGGAGACAAAGGGAATCAAATTATCCCGCCCCGTCTCCTCCTGCTCTGGGGTAGGCTGAGGGGCAGCCGGTTTCGCTTCCGGCTCTTGACCCTGGGCCACAGGCTCTTCCACAGCGTCCTGCTCTTCCTGGGTCTGGGCCGCCTCTTCCCCCTCGTCCTCGTCGGTCTCCAGGGGCTGTCCCGTCCTTTGGCCACTTGGCTTCTGGTCTGGAGGCTCTGTCCCCTCCTCCTTCTTTTGGGTGGTCACAGGGGTTTCTGGCTCATGGCCCTGGGAAACGGGATCTTCCAACACATGTAGACCCTCCGGGGCAGGGACCTGGTCCTGAGTGGCATCCTTCTCCTCCACCTTCTCCCCTTTTGCCTTAGGAAGCAGGGTGAGGTGCCCGAATTCTTTTGGTTTGTCTTCTTCCACCGGAGTGTTCTCCCTTCCCTTTGACCTTGGTCCCAGCTCTCTCTCCAAATCCTCTGCCGCCAGCGAATTGAGCTCCCGCAGCCAGGCTACCTCTTCACCCTTGGAGCTTTCCTTCCTTGGGGCCTGTTTGGGGGTTGCTTTTGGCGGTGTGGCACCCTTGTCTCCTGCTGGGACAGCTTGCCGGAGGACTGGCCCTTTGTTTGCTCCTGGAGATTTTGAAATCTTTTCTGCCTTTTTCCCTCGTTTTGCTTCCTTTTCTTCCTTCTTTTTGCTTTTTGCAGGTTTTTGCTCTTTCTTTTGGCTGTTCCCATGGCCTTCTGCCTGTCCCTTACTCTGCTTTTGAGAGAGGGGCTTCGGTGTGGGGTCCACCAGAGGAATAAAGGGTGAGCTTGCCTCTGGCTCTTCCGGGAACTTCCAAGCCTTTACCTCTCGCATAATGTCCGCAAGGGAATAGTCTTCTGTTTGAGGGGTTTTGTCCTGTGCCATGGTTCTCACCTGCCTTTCCTCTTCATCGTCTTTTGCCTGTTCTGTTAAACCCCGCCTAAACGCTGGCGCACCGCCTCGTAGAGGAGAATCGCCGCTGCGGCACTGGCATTTAAGGAATTCAGCTTGCCCTTCATGGGAATGCGCACCCGCACGTCGCAGGTCTCGGCAATTAGGCGGCCCATGCCGGCGCCCTCTGAGCCGATGACAATGGCGGCAGGGCCTTTTAAATCTGCTTCATAGAGGGAGACCTCGCCCCCCATCTCTGCACCAAACACCCAGATTCCCTGCTTTTTCAGGTCTTTGATTTGGGCCACCAAGTTGGGCACTCGGGCCACCGCCATGTGGGAGACGGCCCCGGCCGATGTCTTAGCCACCACGGCGGTTAGTCCTGCACTTCGCCGCTTTGGAATGATAATCCCATGGGCGCCGGCACACTCGGCGGTGCGAATCACCGCCCCCAGGTTATGAGGGTCGGACAGTTCGTCGCAGATCACCAGCAGAGGTGCCTCTCCCCGGTCTCGGGCGATTTGGAGGATGTCCTCCACCTCTACATACTCCCGCACCGCGGCCAGGGCAATCACACCCTGGTGGGCGTGGGTGCGGCTCATTCCATCCAGCTTGCGCCGGTCCGCCTCCACAACCACCACACCACGTTCCCGGGCAGTGGCAGCGATGTGCCCTAGGGCTTTATCAGTATCGCCCCGGGCCAGAAAGATTTTGTCTATATTGGTACCCACCCGCAGGGCTTCAATCACGGCATTGCGGCCTTCGATAATGCCGTCGGCAATGGCGTCCCGCTCCTGCTCTCTCGTAATTTTGGGGTTTTCTTTTATCATGTTTTCGCTCCTCCACTGACCCTATCTTCTTCATTTGTATAAATCCAGTCTATCATTATACCATATTCCTCATCCAAGAGAAAGCAGTTTGTTGTGAATTCCCCTTTGCCGGGCCTTCGGGCTCCCTCCTTGCTGTTAAAAGAAAGTTTACAGCCCCTTTCTTGCTTTTGTTTTTTAGATATGGTATATTCAGCATACTTCGGGTCAACATCTCCTTTGACCTTTGCCTGCGGGCAGTGAAATAACCGAATTTGAAACTAGGAGGCTGCCGCCTTGAAGCCCAATCAAAAAAATAAACCCGATGAGAACAACAAGAAACGTGGTAATTTGTTTACCATGCTTCTTTTTGCCCTGGTGTTTACCCTGCTTTTAAACCTT
>JBHAQX010000163.1:0-3112 GCA_041830595.1 Evtepia sp. | reverse complement strand
GCGCCTCTTGGAGGACGCTCAGACTCAAGCAAATGATATTGTCGCCAAAGCCCAAGCAGAAGCCCAACAAATCCTTGCCCAATACCAGGCCCAGGCAAAAAAAGAGGCGGACGAAATTGTGCGCCGTGGGGCTGAACGGGCGGAGGAACGACTGGAAAATCTTTCTGGTACGGCTCAGCTCGAGGCACGCAAAGACATTCTGGCAAGTAAGCAGGCTATGATCGATGAGGCTTTTTCACTAGCAGCGAAAAAACTCTCCGCCCTGAAGGGCGACGAGTATGTGGCCCTGCTGGCCTCTCTGGCCGCCGATGCCTCTTATAATGGCAGCGAGCGCATTGTTCTCTCAAGAGACGATCGCAAAGCCTACGGCGAAGCTGTGGTCTCTGCTGCGAACGCTCTTCTTGCCAAAAAGGGTCGTCCCGCTCAGCTTACCCTGGCGGAAGAGAGCCGGGAAACCGGTGGCGGGCTGCTCTTGGCCGACGGCAAGATTGAAACAAACTGCAGCTACGAAACCCTGTTGCGACTTGTTCGCAATGATATCTCCGGCGAGGTAGCTAGCCTACTATTCAACTAAAGGCACTGATGTAGTCCCCTTTCCCTGCTTTTCCCGATTTGTTTCTTTGGGGAAGGGCCCCGATAAAATCCCGCGACTTCGTCACGGGAGAAAGGAGGTCGAGCTTTGGCAAAGGTCAAAGATATCGATTATTTAACTATCTCCTCCCGGGTGCGTGCCTTAGAGGCCAGCCTGCTAACCCGGGAACGTATGACCCGCATGCTGGAGGCCCACAGCAACGATGATGCTGCAAAGGTCCTTTTGGAATGCGGCTACCCGGAGATGACACCTCTGGAACAAAGTACAATCCAAGAAACGTTGGAGCAGGAGCATCTGCGCATTTTTTCGGATTTAACCGCTGCGGTTCCTGAACCTGCTTTGATTAACCTATTTAAAATCAAGTACGACTACCACAACGCAAAGGTTTTGCTAAAATCGGAGGCAATGGGTGTTGACCCTGATAGCCTTCTTAGTGACCTGGGACGCATTCCTCCCCGAGAGTTTTTGGAAAAGGTAAATGCTTCCGACCTGCGAGGCATTCCTCCTATCCTGCAGAGCGCCATTGCCACCGCAAGAGAAACCTTGGGCACCACAAGAGATCCCCAGCTGGCTGACTTCGTGCTAGACAAAGCCTACTATGAAGATATGGCCCAGATGGCAAAGTCCTCCGGTTCTGCGTTTTTAGAGGGCTATGTGCGCATTAGTGTGGATGCTGCCAATTTACGCACCGCTGTCCGCACCCTTCGTATGGGCAAAAGTGCAGAATTCTTGCGTGATATCCTCTTCTCCGGAGGGAATATGGATGTGATGCGCATTCTTACCGGCGCCTCGGCCGGAGGTTCTCTTGCCGATCTCTTCTCCCTATCCCCTTTGAAGCGGGCGGCAGAAGAAGGCGTCTCTGTTCTCCAGGGCGGTCGACTGACTCAATTTGAAAAGCTTTGCGATGACGCCATTACCGACTACCTTAAAGATGCAAAGTATGTTGCCTTTGGGGAAGCTCCTGTTGTGGCCTATCTCGCCGCCAAAGAGAGTGAGTTCACCGCAATTCGCATTATTCTTACTGGTCGTTTAGGCGGCTTGGCGCCGGAAATCATTCAGGAAAGGCTGAGGGATTCCTATGTATAAAATCGCAGTTTTGGGCGACCGGGACAGCGTAATGGGCTTTAAGGTCCTCGGTCTGGATGTCTTCCCTGCCCAAAGCCCGGAAGAGGCCAAGGAGGAGCTTTCTCGGCTTGCCAAGGGCTCTTATGCCGTCATTTATCTCACCGAACAATTGGCAGTTCATCTATCTGCCGAAATTGCACGGTATAAGGATATGCTCACCCCTGCTATCATCTTGATTCCAGGCAAAGAGGGCTCTCTCGGCATTGGCATGGACAATGTATCCCGGGCCGTAGAGCGTGCCATTGGGGCAGATATTCTCTAAGCATTTTCCTTGGAGCAAACTTCCCTGACCCTATGGACAAACTTCTACCTTACTTTGTCCTTATCCCTACACACATACATCGAAGATGAAATTTACCCGAAAGAAGGTTTTGCGAATTGAGCGGAAAAATTGTCAAGGTTTCCGGTCCCCTGGTGGTTGCCACAGGTCTCGCTGACGCCAATATGGCCGACGTGGTTCGCGTGGGCGAGCAACGCCTGATTGGTGAGATTCTCACCATGACCGGCGACTCTGCCGCCATTCAGGTTTATGAGGAGACATCCGGCCTGGGCCCTGGTGCACAGGTAGAAACCACCGGCCTCCCCATGTCTGTGGAGCTGGGCCCCGGTCTGATTGAAACCATTTATGACGGCATCCAGCGCCCTCTTGAGAAAATCATGGAGCTCACTGGTGCTACCATTACCCGCGGCGTGGAAGTTCCCGCCCTAGATCATGAAAAAAAGTGGCATTTTACCCCCACAATCACTCCCGGCACGGTTGTCACTGGTGGCGACGTGATCGGCACTGTCCAGGAAACCCCTGTGGTTCTCCATAAAATCATGGTTCCCCCTCGTATGAGCGGCACCATTGAGAGCATCGTCCCCGCTGGTGACTATACCGTACGTGAGCTTCTTGCCGTACTGAAAACCGATAAGGGCGAAACCGAACACCTACAGATGAGCCAGAAGTGGCCTGTTCGTGTAGGCCGCCCCTATAAGCACAAGTACACCCCCAAAGCACCTCTGCAGTCCGGACAGCGTGTTATTGATACCATGTTCCCCGTTGCCAAGGGCGGTACCGCTGCGGTTCCCGGCCCCTTCGGCTCCGGTAAAACCGTGGTGCAGCACCAGCTGGCCAAGTGGTCCGACGTGGATATCGTGATCTACATCGGCTGCGGCGAGCGTGGCAACGAGATGACCGACGTGTTGCGGGAATTCCCCGAGCTGGTTGACCCAAAAACCGGCGAATCCCTCATGAAGCGTACCGTGCTTATTGCCAACACCTCCGACATGCCCGTGGCCGCCCGTGAGGCGTCCATCTACACCGGTATTACCATTGCCGAGTACTTCCGTGACATGGGCTACGACGTGGCCGTCATCGCCGACTCCACTTCCCGTTGGGCCGAGGCTCTGCGT
>JBHAQX010000162.1:0-5525 GCA_041830595.1 Evtepia sp. | reverse complement strand
AGCAGCTCGTGGGCATCCTTCCACCGAACTGCCTTATCAAAATCCAAGGTCTCTGCCAAATCCTCTTCCAGAATTCCTACGGCAATGCAATAGTAAATGTAGGCAGCCGCCCAATGCTCCTCCCACCCTTCGGAACTATGTGAGCTCTTCTTGATACTGGCGGCAGGTTGATTGCCATTTTCCATAAACAAGGTTAGAATTTGACAAAGTTCTGCCCAGGTGACGGTGGCCTGGGGATGAAAGCTTTGATCTGCATACCCATTCATAAGACCAAACCCTGTTACAAATTGAATGGCATTGTACCCATAGCTTTTTTCTAAGACATCAATAAAATTCATAAAACCCTCTGCCCCCCCAACAAACTCGGTTTTGCGCCCCGTCCTGCTTTAGGCAGCTTCCAGCTCTGCCCAGCTATAGTGTCAGTATAGCATAGTTTTTCTCCTTCTGAAAACCCTCTTTGCCTCACCACTGCTTTCTCTGAGGGAACTAACTGTAAAAAAACAAACTTTTCAGACTGCTTTTACATCCATTTCCCCTAAAATACGACTTTTTTTGCTAAATTCAGGTAATTGCAGCACATACGTGTACATGCTATACTTTTAGTTGGAAAACCGTGTCCCACTAACATCATACTGTGGAGGAGTACACTATGTATCAATCAATGCGCTCTCGTCTCGCAGCCGCTTTTCTAGCGGTTCTTATGCTATTCACCCTCTTAGGCCCTTCGGCCTTTGGCGCAACAACCCCACCCTATCTATACAATATTGCTGATGGGAATATCATTATTTCCAGGGGGACAACTGCCAATACTTTAAAAGTTCAATATGGCACAAACACCCAAGATAATATCGACAACAGCGCAACCCCCATTACACTAGAGGGAACATCAACGACAAATACAATTGTCATTAATGGCTCTGGTATTACAAATCCAATTAAAATCAAACTAAGCAATCTAAATGTTGATGTATCTGCTGTTTCTGCAAACACATGTGCTTTTTCGATCGAAAACAATGCCATTGTAGAAATGGATATTGACGGCACAAATTATATTGAAAGCGGATATACCGATGCCGGTATTCGTGTTTCAAGTACCGAGCAACTGACCATTACCGGCAGTGGTACCTTGACTGCGGCAAGCGGTGATTTTTCGTCCAGTCCAACTCCTGCCGATGGGCACGGTGCCGGAATTGGCGGTGACAGCGGGCCAAACGGCAAAATCGTTATCAACTGCACAGGCACTGTCAATGCAAACAGTGTAAACGGTGCCGGTATCGGCAGCGGATACGGCACAAGCGGTGCAGGGGGTACTGCCACCGATATAACAGTTGAAAACGGCACTGTCAATGCAAACAGTGTTTGGGGTGCTGGAATTGGAAGTGGCGCTTCCGCTTCTTCAAAAGGCGGGCAGACGGTTTCGACCGTAATTAAAAAAGGCAATGTTACAGCAACCAGTAAGTATGGCGCCGGTATCGGTGCCGGTGCATCGAAAACTGGAGCTGGCGGCGATTTCTCTGCTGTTACAATCAGCGGCGGGTTCATAACTGCAATCAGCGAAAAAGGCGCCGGAATCGGCGGTGGATACGGTATTACCGAAGGTGGAATAGCAGGATCCTTTCAAATTTCGGGTGGTACTATCACCGCAAAAAGTCAAGATGGTGCTGGCATCGGCGGCGGTTCTGCCGAAAGCGGAACCGGCGGGTCGGCATTTCAGTATGGCACCATGTTTTATGGTGCGACGGTAGATGCAACCAGCGTGCGGGGTGCTGGCGTTGGCGGCGGATATGGGCCCACCAAAAATGGCGAAGGTTACTATGGAAGTTTGAATTCCTCAACGTTAACACGCACGAAACTGGGTACATCCACAGACACGAACTTTACTGGTACCGGTACAGAAAAACATAAAGTTAACTTTCTCATTCAAGACCAGGGGGGCTCTCCCCTTTCCGGTGTTACTGCAACCCTTAGAAAGCCAGCAACTGCTTCGACACCGCCGACTACAGAAGCTGACGGAAAGACCTCCTTTACTCTTGATAAACCTTCCTCCCCCCAGGGACAAAACGGAACCGATGACTATACCTTTGATTTTGAACTAGCAGGATATCAACCCGCCGAGTATGACTGCATTGATATCACAAAAGTCGGTTCGGGAGATATTGTCATTACTATGACAGCGGATTCTGTATCAACGGTGCCTCCCTTTGCAAAGGCAAGCCCAGTTGCAAGACCCGTTCCGGCGGCTACCGATATCACGGTGAGTCTCTCTTACTATTATGGCACTGGTGATCCTATTCCCTCAAATGCTACAACTTCGAAGCTCACCAGATACCAGTGGAGTCAGGAAAAAATACCTTCTCCCAGCTATACCAACTGGGCAGGTACGCCTGTTACACAGACACAGGACGGAACCTGGTACCTTCACTATATGGTCAGCGACCCGGACTATAACGGCGGACAATGGGTTAAGGGCTATTTCGGGCCTTATCGAAAGAATACGCCGCCCCCCCCCAGCAGCGACTGCGAAATTATTAGTTTTGACATCGGATATAGCGGGAAAACATATTCAGGCCAAATCAATGGACTGAACATAACCGTTAATGTGCCAAGCACGGTAAATACCGCAGCAATGGATATTCCGGAAGTAGGAATCGTTGGAAACAATTATACCCCACCTGCACAGACTGATTTTTCAAACCCTGTTTCTTATACGGTGACAGCCGATGACATGAACACGACAAAAGTATATACGGTTTATGTCAATAAAGTGAACCCGCCGGTGGTCGGTAAGGGCAGAATTACCAGATTCAGCGCAGCGGGACGGGATGCCACTATTTTGGGAGCATATATTTACTTGACGGTTCCCCAAGGAACCGATTTGGCAGCATTAAACCCCACCATAACTGCGATTGATACCATTACAACACAGGTAGTTGATTTCAGTGCTTTCCCCACTGAGCTATCTGTACAATTAGGCAGTAATACCGGTACAGCAACGGCTTACAAAGTGTATGTAAGCGTAGAATCCGAGCCCCATGTCATTACACCACCTTCTGTCACGCCGGCCTCGAACACCAATCTTGCTCCCGGTGGGACAAGCAGCAGTGCCGTCAACCTAGGCATGATTGATAATGTTCCTGATGATACGATTGCTATGAGAGCAGATATTCTGATTGATAATACCAATGCAATTTCCATTGATAAAGCTTCTCTTACCCAAAACGGAAACTTTATTGTAACAGCAAAATCACCGGGCCAATCAAGGGTAATTGTCAAGTTTTTTGCGCCAAATGGTTTTGAGCTCTATGACTATCGAAAAACGTTTACCGTAACGGTCGCAGAACCAAGCCCCGGCGGTGGCGGCGATAGTGGCAATAGCGGCACTGGCGGTGGCTCTCAAACGAGCCTTTACATTGATGAAGAAGGCTTTAAGGACGATGTAACGAAAATTGATACCACAAAAGATATTTACGTTATTGATGTAGCCCCCGGGGTGGATGGGGATGCAACCGTTACCATTCCTCATGCTGCCTTCACTTATCTCAAGAACAAGAAGAGTGACTTTCATCTCATGATCCGCACGGACTTTGGTATGATTGATGTGCCGGTAAACTACTACGAGCTCATTACCGGGCTGGATGACATTCTGGCCAAGAATAACCTAACCCTAGGAGACCTCTACTATCGTATCAACCTTAAGGATGCTTCAAACGATCCAACCGCAAAAACCAAGGTGGCAACTGCCCTGCCCGGTGCAACCCTGACAGGACCCATTCTGGATGTACGTTTGGACTTGCTCACCGCAAAGAGCAAAAATGTAGTTGCCACCATCACCAACTTTACAAAGTTTGTGGATAAGTATATTCCCATCAAGGACTCGCCTTTTAATGACGTTGGCGCATTCCACATCGATGGGACGGCTGAGTTTAGGGCCCATCTATTTGCAAACTTTGACGGGAAGAAATACATTCGGATTATGTCTAATAGCAATAGTCTATATGTCGCAGTGGACAATCCCTTGCGTTTTAGCGACGTAGGTCAGAACGCCTGGTATGCCTTGGTGGTGGACAGGGCGAGCTCCAAGGGCCTGGTTCGGGGCATGGGAGACGGAACCTTTGTTCCCGCTGCTCCCATCACCCGGGCAGAGTTTGTGCAGATGATGGTCAATGCCATGAATCCTGCACCTCTCCAGTCCGGCGCAAATCCCTACAGCGATGTTACGGCTAAGGATTGGTACTACAGTGCCGTTTCCAGGGCCAAAGCTGCCGGCTATTTGACAAAGTTCACAGGAGAAACGTTCCTGCCCAATCAGGCTATGAGCCGTGAGGAGATGGCCAGCGTTCTGGCCTATGCCCTGCGCTCCTGTGGATACAAGAACAGTGACAGCGACTCTAGCGCCTACCTGTCCAAGATCTTTACCGATGTCCAGAGCATATCCGCCCAGTATCGGGACGATGTGGCCCTGGTTCACCAGTCCAGGGTGATGGAAGGCATCGGCCAAGGGCTCTTTGATCCCAAGGGGAATGCAGAGCGTGCCCAGTCCGCCGCTGTACAAATTCGCATGCTGGAAACCCTCGTCTATATTGACAAAGCTGCAAAATAAACATGCCCCTTTTCAAAGGCCGTGAAAGCGTAACGCTTTCACGGCCTTGCCTCTTTCCCTCCACCACTTCACCTGTGGCAGTATCACTGAATTGCCTCAAAGCTACTTCAGAAATAATTCAGTTTTTTTGCCACTAAACTGGCAAAGCAGTATCGATAGCGCCTCCAAGTGCGGGAGGATGGGCCATTCTCATTCTTTGGGGTGCGTAAGTGCTTGGCGTTGAAATAGCCATAGTGAAAGAAACCCTTTATCGGACTAAAATCCTCTTCTACCATGCAAATAAGAGTTTCCTTCACGATAGCCTGCGCTTGTTCGATGGCCCGCAGTCTACATTCCACATAGGCAATTTTTATTGCCCATTGGGCTGTCGGATTGCCAGACTCGCCATCTTCTCTTTCTGCTTTTTGAGGCGCAGTCAGGAGCAGCTCACTGCGCATGGCCTGCAGCCTGCTATAATCCTCTAAAATAAGCTCCACCTGTCGGTATACATTTGGGGGCAACTCACTGTACTGTGGGTAATAGTTTCTCATTTTTTTCTCCTCCTTGCTACACACCTTGATTTTCTACATATTTCGACCATCTTCGATTGTTATGATAGTATTATAGTCTCTGCCTCATCAAACTATTTTGCCGAAAGCAGGTATTGAATATGGACATCTTCGGCAGCATCTTTTTTCTTTTTGCCATGGCGGCGCTTGGCCTGCTGCTTGCCTTTTTTGTCAAAGGAATCTGGTGGCTTTTTCAGTTAAAAAAGCAAACGAACAAAACGCTCCTTCCCGGCAAAGGGCGCCTTGGCGCCTACCTTCTCCTGTTCCTACTTTCTCTTGGTCTCTGTCTCTCCTATTGGGCTTACCAAAGACCCGATACGCAAGTAGCTCTACCCACGCCCCAAGTTGCCTTTGGCAGCCAGGATCCTAAAACCCTT
>JBHAQX010000161.1:0-5572 GCA_041830595.1 Evtepia sp. | reverse complement strand
TCAGAGAAGGGGCTGGGCAGAGATCAGTAGATAGTAAATCAAGGTCAATATCCAAAGAAGCTTCAATTGCCTGGGTGCCAACAATAGTCAGTGCACTTCCTTGGCCACCTGCACCGATTGCTTGTTCAAGAAGTTTGGAGTTGCGCTTACGGTGCTCTGCTGTCATGCGTGAATGCAAAAGAACAACAGTTTCTCCTTGGCCTGCTAGCTCTTGGGCAACAGCTTGGGCTCTTTTCACGGTGTTACAGATAATTCCTAGTCTTGCTAGGGGGAACCTGAGTCGTTGCTCATTGGCCCACTTGGTATGTACTGATTCTAGGGAAATGAATTCAGGCTCGGAGAAAGTGAAGTCGATAGTGTATTGGGGGGTAGCGAGTAAGGTTTGCTGGATTGTGGGAGATTCCTTGATTATTACTTCTGTAGAGGGGAAGGTGGCTATTAGTTCTGGAGATTTGCCCGTGTATGCTTCCACAAATCGGTCTCGCTGCCATTGAGGGAAGGTCGCAGATAAGAATGTGACTCTAGTATTGGTAAGCCCGAGCCAGGTAAGTAGAGGAACTAAAAGCTCGCTTTGGTAGTGGTCTAGTGTATGAATTTCGTCGATTACTACGTGAGAGTTAGCTAGGGCTAATAGCCTTAGATGGGTCCACTTCATGGGGATAGAGGCCATGAGAGGCTGATCGATAGTGCCTACACAGACTGGAGCGAGTAGACGAGAAGCCCCAGATTTAACGAATTCAGTCGGGTAGAGGCCGCCGCTGTCGTTACCATTACATGTATCTGAGTAAACCGTTACAGGACGGGTGTAAAAGTCTTCGATTGAAGAAAGCCCATGAGCTAAGGCAGCCACATTAGGTGTAGATTTATATGTTTTTTGGATCCGCCGCATGATCGCGTTAGTTGTGGCTTGAGTTGGCAGCAGGAAAATGAGTCGCTCGTTTTTGAGGGAATGACGTAGTAGAGCGGCTTCGGTTTTCCCATTTCCGGTTGGTGCCATGACATTCCACATGCCTTCACCTGTTTTAAGGGCTTCTTCTTGCAGCTGGCGAGGGGCATGTCTGCCGAGGATGGCTGTGCGAGCTGTTTCAGCGTTCTCCCAACCGTGGTAGAGCCCTACCGTATCTTTTACGCGTTGCAAGGCGCGATTGGTGCAGTCCTCAATCCATGCTGCAGGCTCCTCAAGAGAGAGCTTCCCCTGAGTCATAAGTTCCTGGTTTTGGGCAACCCAATCATTGCCTGAGGCGATACGGTCAGCCAGAATCACAAGACCAGACAGTAGAACGATAACTGACGGGGAGACTTCTTTGGGGAAGTCTTTGGGCTGTACTTTAAGTGTATTTGAGAGGATCTCAAGTAAATCAAGTTGAGCATCGGTCCAGCCTCTTTTCAGTGCTTGCTTGAACCTTTGCTTGGTTACGTTGCTTTCTCCACGGTCTGGAAAACTGAAAGCGCCGTGGTGGCCCAAAGCTGGAAGTGAGTACCAAAATTCTGAAGCGAATTCGTTGCGGTCTACAAGTTCTTCACATGAAATTGTGAAGGCTCCTACCTGTTCGTGACGGGCTAGGAACCTGTGTCCATTCCGGTTGATTTCGGCCAGGGTTCGATCATCGAGGAAAGTGCAAGTAGGCTCATGGGTAGATATAGAATCACGTATCTGATCCCATACGTCTCCCTTTCGGTGAGGTTGAGCCTGAAATATAGGGGAGGCTTTACCAATGTCATGGGAACCAGCAACCCATTGGATGATTCGCTTGCTATTTTCTCCCAATTCCTCTGCAATAAGGTTGCGTAGACCCGGTCTGAGCCAGTGGTCGTGAAGAACCCCGGCTACTGTTGCGGCGTCAAGAAGGTGGGCAAGGAGGGGGTAGGGTTGGCTGAGGTCGTTTTGTTTAGCCCATAGGTAAGGGTGGGTTGTCATAGCTGCCCCATTAGTCTTCTAAGGGGCGGATTGAGATTAATCCGCAACCATAAGATTTAGCTCTCCCGACGCCTTGTAATAATAGTTTTTCAAGGTGTGCTGGATTCTCAACTCTGGCGAATCCGTCAACTGTATCGACCTGCACTACAAAAGGGTTACCCTTTGAGCTTCCTGACCGATTCGATCCTAGAGCCTGCCGCTGATGGTTCATTATAGTTACGTCTCCAAGAGCGGGGGATAGTTTATTCGTTAACCATTCGGTCATGCGAGGTAGATGTTCATCTGCATTGGTATCCCCGTCAAAGGGAATCTGTATGATTCCTTGGGCTCTTTTACGGTCGCTGCTTTCTTTGCGTCCCTTTCTTCTGATTGCGTTAATTGCTAGTCGAAATGCTATATGCGTCCCTTTGGCAGGTGATGTAAGCTCAACTTTCTTGGTTTCTATCGGGTGGCCTTCTTCGGGTGCAACACTAGACTGAATCAGAAAATATGGTGCGTTCCCTGGAACAGTATCTAGGCGAAAAAGGATGCTGGAAGTAGCGCGCGGGTTATTGCTTTCTAGCTCGGGAAAAAGGTTCATGATGGCCCGATGCCGGAAAATTGGAGAGTTTATGTCCCAGCCCTGATGTGGTTTGCTGGGGTGATTCACCATGAGAGCTTCGTGAGCAGGATACTTTGTTAAGAATACTGTGTGAGACATTGTCGCTTGCCTTCTTTCTTACCGTATCAGCTGGGGTTGGTAAAGTAATCCTTGCCTCGGGTCCCCTCTGCGGTTATGGCAAATGGGGGTAGTTCAATGCAGTTGTAATGTCCGAGACCTTCCCCGTAGCAACGGGGGAACCTGTTTCCAGTTTACTTATCTGGAAACAGAAATGCAATAACTTCAGACATGCACTTGTACTGTAAATCTTTTTGATTTATTGTGGACATAAATATTGCGAAGGAGGTAGTTGATTGCTGTCTAATGCTTTAACTGAGGTTCCTTGGATTCGTCTTGAATTTAATGGGGGCGTATCTAACGTCACTATACGGGATGCGCTCCTATTTGCCCATCAAGAAGGAACGTCCCTTGATAAAAAGGTCCCCGGGTATCTCTTTGGTGCTCAATTGAGAATTCTTCGGGATGTGCTTGCGGTGGTTTTACGTTACGAGGAAGAGTATGAGCCTCGGCTAGAAAGAATGCTGGCAAAAAAGATCCTTCAGCGCGGACTAACTGAATTGGCTGTCGATCAAGGTCTTAAGCAGCTAGAAATTGGAGCTGCCCTTTTCTCGCACAGCTTTCCTTTTTTGCAGCGCCCGCGTTTAGTGCCTGCTTCCTCCAAAGATTCCGCTCGGCTGATTGCCCCTGGCAAGCAGCCTGTAAAGAAACTACTTCCTGCTATGCCAGCAGATCAAGGTGAAGACTACTGGAACTTATCGGTATCCCAGAAAACTAGCTTGGGTCTAGTAGAAGCAGTTCAGAATCTCGCAGTGCACCATCACTATTCCATGGCTGGGAACAATAACTATGATGGGGAAAAGTGCGCTATGGGCTCAGCAGGGATCCGTTTCCTTGGAAAGGGAAATACGTCTACAGAGATATTCTGGGAAGAAAAAAGCCTCTTAGCAACCCTCCTGCAATCGTTGCCTAAAACTTGGGTTCAGGGAAATGCCCTGCCAGCTTGGTGTGACCGACTGGGCACTACAGCCCTGCTGGATGATGGAACTGAGCACCCCTTGTGGGCGGGTACTTGGAGTTCCAATACGGCAGTCTGCCTCTGGGAAGGTGACCGCTTGGTGGGCGTACGAATTGGAGGTATCCCTCAGGATTGGTATTTACCTACTATGGGACAAGATAAGGACACACGTAAAAGTTGGTGGGACCACCGTAATGTCCAAGACCCCATGTATCTATATGTTAAGAATGAACAAGGAGATTTCAAAGCTCAGAGACTTGACTTGGGCAGGGACGCTACGGATCTAGCTGTAGAATGGGCAGCTGCGCATAAGTTAGCAGCCGCTAAAGACCGCAGAGATGACTGCTTTTACTCGTCAGATGAATCTAGATTAGCTTTCATCCGCCATCAAATTGAAGGAACTGCATCTTCTCCTAGTATTCGTGCTTCACAGGTTTATACTCCGGATCCGGAACGTTGGGTATTTGGACAAAGTCAGGATATCCAGGAGCTTATCCGAGAACAGGCGCGTGTGGTGCAACAAATGCACAATATAGTTTGTTCACCGTTTAGGCGTAAAAATGCTGGGGACGAAAAACGTGCTGCCGAAGGATACGCACCTGTTGTTTTAGATGACTTGGAGCAGTTGAGGCCGGATGCATCTGCTAACTTTTGGCGATTTATTACCCCGGTGTACATAGGTTTCTTACAGCATGACTGTAAAGAGCAGGGGCATCTGCCAAACTCGCTCCTCAAAGATGCATTGTATGCCGCGATAAGTGCGTACGATGCCACAGTTTTGCCTTACCGGAACCAAAATGTGGCCCGCAATGAGTACGTTCGTGGACAGCTTTACATTCGTCTTCGAAAAGCAATGAACATTATTAAGGAAACCCCTGGTCAGGAGGAAGTTGATGTCTAATCAAAATTCGGCTTCGTGGTATCACCTAATTCAGAAGGTCGACCGAATGCTAAGGCAGGGAAGCGGTCATGTTAAAGAAATTGCTGCATTGCGCCGCGGAAGCAGCCTTGCAACTGAACACTACGCTTACCCTTATGTGCTCCCCTACACATCAGATTTTCAGTCTAAAGAGCAGCAGGTGGCTCTTCTGAGAGCTACTGCGATGCTTGCAGAATACAGAAATATCCCAACTTTTGATAGAGCCAATGGGGTGGGATACCGCCCGTTTGGCTCATGGTGTTATCTCTTGTCTAAACATCTATCAGAAGGTAAGCAAGCGTCACTTAATCCTGATAAACCAGATGTTGTGGGGCAACGCCTGGCCTACCTTCATACTCAGTCACTTGAAGAAGCTGCTCTGAATATTAGGCGATTACTAGCTCTTGCTGATGGGATGCACAACCCACCAGATCTTGATAAGTACGAATTGGTAAAGACCATCATCTATTGGGGTAATGGACTATCTCCAGCCTCGCAAGATAATCGTCGCCAGGTGCTTCGGGACTACTATTCTTCATTCAACTACGCTCTCCCTCAGGCTTAAGTAAATTCACCGGCCAACTACTAGTAAGGACAAATAGCCATGTCAAACCATCTCACTATTAGCATTTTGACCTCCGTCCCCTATTCAAATCTAAACCGCGATGATAACGGAACCCCTAAACGGGTGACCGTCGGTGGAGCATTGCGTGCCCTACATTCCTCTCAGTCCGTCAAGCGTGGCATTCGTGCCGCCTATGAAAACGCTTCTTTAGATCGATCCGTGCGTTCTGGTGACCTCGCTGGTGAGGTAGTAGCTAAGGCTCTGGAAATTTCCCCTGATGCAGACGAAAAAGCTCTCTTGAAAGCAGCAAAGTCTCTTGTTGGCACGCTTACAAAGGGCGGTGGTAAAGAGACAGATGATGAGGGCGGATCTGCACGTTCCTCTTGGCTTAGTGAAGAAGAAATCAATACTGCTGCAACATCTATCTTGGGCAAGACTGACGATGATTTTATCCAAGAAGGTAAGACCGGATCCCTCGCAATAGCCAGCTTTGG
>JBHAQX010000160.1:0-14010 GCA_041830595.1 Evtepia sp. | reverse complement strand
CCATTGGCATCAATGTCAAAGGTGACCTCAATCTGGGGCACGCCACGTCTTGCAGGGGCAATGCCATCCAGGTTAAAGCGGCCTAAGGTCTTGTTGTACTGGGCCATCTCACGCTCACCCTGGAGCACGTGGACCTCAACCGAAGTTTGGTTATCGGCAGCCGTGGTGAAGATTTGACTCTTCTTGGCAGGAATGGTGGTGTTTCGCTCAATGAGCTTGGTGGTAACGCCGCCCATGGTCTCAATACCCAGGGACAGGGGGGTAACGTCCAGCAGAAGCAGACCCTTCACATCGCCTACCAGAACGCCGCCCTGGAGTGCTGCGCCAACGGCTACACACTCGTCGGGGTTGATGCCCTTAAAGGGATCCTTGCCAGTAATCTTCTTTACCGCATCCTGCACGGCAGGAATACGGGTGGAACCGCCTACCAGCAGTACCTTCTCCAGTTGGTCGGCAGACAGACCGGAGTCGCTAAGGGCCTGGCGCACGGGACCCATGGTAGCCTCAACCAGCTGATTGGTCAGCTCATTGAACTTCGCCCGGGTCAGGGTCAGCTCCAGATGCTTGGGGCCGCTTGCGTCTGCGGTGATGTAGGGCAGATGAATGTCTGTGCTGGTCACGCCGGAGAGCTCAATCTTTGCCTTTTCCGCAGCCTCTTTGAGTCTCTGCATGGCAACTTTGTCTGCCGCAAGGTCTACGCCCTGGTCCTTTTTGAACTCAGCGGTCATCCAGTCAATAACACACTTGTCAAAGTCGTCACCGCCTAGACGGTTGTTGCCGGCGGTGGCCAGCACCTCGATAACACCATCGCCAATCTCCAGAATGGATACGTCAAAGGTGCCGCCGCCCAAGTCATAGACCATGATCTTCTGGTCGGATTCCTTATCCACACCGTAAGCAAGAGCTGCTGCGGTGGGCTCGTTGATGATACGCTTTACATCCAGGCCTGCAATCTTACCCGCATCCTTTGTGGCCTGGCGCTGGGCATCGGAGAAGTAGGCGGGAACGGTAATCACCGCTTCGGTCACTGTAGTGCCAAGATAGGCCTCTGCATCTGCCTTAAGCTTTTGCAGGATCATGGCAGAGATTTCCTGGGGGGTGTAGTTTTTGCCGTCGATGGAAACTTTGTGATTGGTGCCCATCTCTCTCTTGATGGAGATAACGGTGCGATCGGGGTTGGTAATGGCCTGGCGCTTTGCCACCTGGCCAACCATACGCTCGCCATCCTTCGAAAAGGCAACAATGGACGGGGTAGTACGGTTTCCTTCTGCATTGGGGATAACGACAGCCTCGCCACCCTCCATAACGGACACGCAAGAGTTTGTGGTGCCCAAGTCAATTCCAATAATTTTAGCCATATTTTGGTCCTCCTAAATAAACAGTATGTAATCTTTTTATTATATATGGTTTGGTACCGACAAACGCCTGCACCTTTGTATACGAATTAGTTTGCCACTTTTACCATGGCATGTCTTATGATCTTAGCGCTGGTACGAAAGCCGGATTGAAACACCTCAACAATGGTATTCTCCCCAACCGTTTCATCCTCCACATGCATCACTGCATCGTGGAGTTCCGGGTCGAAGGTCTCGCCCAGGGATTTGATTTCCTCTATGCCCAGCTTTTCCAAAACGGTTTTTAACTGGCTCATGGTCATCTCCACGCCTTTTGCATAGGCTTCATCTGCGGTTTCCTGCTTTAAGGCCCGCTCTAAATTATCATAGACGGGAAGGAATGCTGCCGCTGTGTCCGCCTTGGCGGTGGTCCAGGCATTCTCCTTCTCCTTTAAGCTACGCTTGCGAAAGTTATCATACTCAGCCAACAGGCGCAGATACTTATCTTGCTGTTCTTTTAGTTCTGCCTCTAGTTTTTTTTCACGGCTCAGTTCCTGATCCAAAAGTTCTTCCTGGGCCTCATAGCAGCCCTCCGCCTCTTCTCCCATTTCCTGGTTTTCTATCTCCTGTGCAGTGAACTCTTCGTTCTCCTGCTCCTGCATATCCTTTTCATTCTGACTCATGTCGTCCTGTCTACCTCCTTCATCCTTCTATCCTCACTCCTGGGCTGGGTCCTTGGGACTGGGCAGCTCTCCCTTGCCAAACATACGAGAGAGTCCCTCCGCAAAATAGCTCAGTCGAGCTGCTAACTTTGCGTAGTCCATCCGGGTGGGCCCTACCACTCCAATCACACCTTGCATATTATCGCCGATATCATAGCGGGCCATGACTATGCTGCTGTTTTTCAGTTCTTTGGCCACATTCTCTGGGCCGATTAAAATCTCCACCCCGTCTTGGGTGGTTGGCAAGTCCGTCGCCTCGCCCCATTCCGATAGAAAGTTCATCAGTGGCTCCGCACTGTTCAGACTCTGGTATTCCGGATGGGTCAGCAACGTGGGAATCCCCGCCGTATGCACCACTGCAGACTCCAGCTCTTTGAGTACCTCCATGGCAAAGGAAACCACAAGGCTAATCAGCCCGTATGCCTCGCCTGCCGCGTGGGCAGCCACCCGCATCAGTTCCGGGGTAAGCTCTTCCAGCGTTTTCTCTGTAAAGGAGGCATTGAGCAGGGTGTTCAGCAGCTGCAGCTGGGTGGCAGATAAATCCGTCGGTAGCCGCAGCAGTTTGTTCCGCACCACCTGATTGCTGGTTAGTACCACAACAATAAAAGCATTGTGCTCCACGGCCAGAAGATCAAAACGAGAAATCGTATTTTTCCCGCTGGCCTGGGTGAGTGCAAAGGTGGGATATTTCGTCAGTTGAGAGATCACTTTGCCCGCCTCGGTCAACACCTGATCCATCTGGTGGATTTTCAGATGCAGGGCCTCATTGATAGACTGGGTCTCCTGCATGGTGAGCCGGTGCTCATCCATAAGCTCATTGACGTAAATACGATAGCCGGCCGGAGATGGAATTCTCCCCGCAGAGGTGTGGGGTTGCTCCAAAAGGCCTAAATTCTCCAGCTCTGCCATTTCATTGCGAATGGTGGCAGAGGACACATCTAAGCCGCTGGTTTCTACAATCGTCTTAGAACCAACAGGCTCTGCCGTTTGTATATAGTTTTCTACAATGGCACGAAGAATTTTCTTCTTGCGTTCCGACAGCTCCACAATATCCTCTCCTCTCTCGCTTTAGCACTCATCGCCCCCGAGTGCCAAATACACTTTAGCACTTCCCCGAGCGTCTGTCAAGCGCTAGCAATAAAATTACAAAACATTCAAAAAAACTTCACCGTTCCTTCATAATTTCCTCTATAAGCTCCAGGTTTTTAGCGCTTACCCTTCTCAAGTGAAAAAAGGAATGCCTCTTATCTCAGAACTGCTAAGAATAAAACCTATCTTTCTATAAAGAATCACCGGAAGTTGCATAATGCAACTCCCGGTGATTCTTCTATTCTTCTGGGGTATCCGATGTCGTCTCTACCGACTCTTCTTGATTGGTCTCCCGATGGGCCTCCACTCCGATCAAAACAAAGCGCCCGGCCTTATCATGATAGGAGCAAGTGGCTAAGGTGATAAACTGGTCACCATACTGTGGCTCCCGAGGTAGTGGGTAGAGAGAAGCCCTTCGTAAATGAGTCATAAACGTATCAAAGGTTACCTGGTCCGTAAAAGTAATGTAGTTATACCAGGGAAATGTCTCTCGATTGGGATCTGCCACCGAGGGAAAGGCCGCAATCACATCATAAAAACGTGTCTCATTGGGCAGATTGAGAATGATCTGGTTGTTCTGCTCAAAGTAGCTCTGCTTGTTGTAGTTCAGCAGGTCCGCAAACATAATGCCCGTTTTCATATTATGTCCATAAAGAATAAAGTTCTGGGACTCCGGCGTGCAGCGAAAATCCATAAAAGGAGTTCCACTGATGGAGTAATTCTTTCCAAAATTACGGCGCAAATAGTATTCTCCATCTCCAGGGGTATACATGACAGGGTAATCAATTTTTGTACCGGGCACCTGGAGCCATGCAAAGGTGTCTGCATTCTGCTGCTGCAACTGGAACAGGCCCCGATTCGGCTCCGGTTCTGGTTGTTGCTCCTCCACCGCCGCTTCCCCATCATTTGTTTCTTCCTCAACCGATGGCACCTCTGCAGTCTGTTGGCTGTGGTATAGCTGAGAGAGGTCTTCAAATTCCTGATCCGCCGCTGTATTCTCCAGCCAATATTGCAGCAACTGATAGCCAAAAAACAGGGCAAAAAGAAGCAAAACCAACGCTAAAATCAAGCGAATCTTTCCTGCCTTTTTCATCGCCCGCTTCCCGCCGCCATTCGACTTTTTACTTTCTTGCTCCATCTCCTCAACTCCCTCTTTCACTTTTTAACACTTAGCTTGGACGAACCCATCTCTTGCTCTTTGACGCAGGTCCCCTCTACTTTGTTCCATAGCCCTCGGCCAAACCCGGAAGAGATCGCAGCCGAAGGACAGCTGTCCTTGCACACGCCACAGCGCACACATTCCGGATGATTTGCCTGCTTGCAAGGGTCTACCTGCATCGGGCAAACCTTCTTACAAGTTCCACAACTTGTGCAGGCCGATGGGGACACCTGATATCGATAGATGGAAACCCGATTAAACAGAGCATAAATCGCCCCCAAAGGACAGATATACTTGCAAAAAGGCCGGTAAATGAGCACAGAGAGAAAGAGAACCACACATAATATCCCCAACTTCCATGTATAGAGAAAACCAATGGCACCCCGAATCTGAGGGTTCAGGATCGCCAAGGGAATCCCGCCCTCTAGCGCTCCCACCGGGCAGAGCCACTTACAGAACCAGGGTGCGCCATTTCCAAATGCGTCCACCAAAAACAGCGGTAGTAAAATAACGAAAACCAGCAAAATGACATATTTCAGGTAGCGCAGAACTTTATCCCCTGGAAAGCCCCCCAGTTTCTTGGGAAAAGGAATCTTGTGCAGCAGTTCCTGTATCAGCCCAAAGGGGCACAAAAATCCACAGACAAAGCGCCCTAGTAGTGTCCCCAACAAAAGAAAGAATCCCAACAGATAAAAGGATACTCGATATTTGGGACTGCCTAAAACCGCCTGAAGTGCACCGATGGGACAGGAGCCTAAACTCCCAGGGCAGGAGTAACAGTTTAGACCTGGCAGGCAAATTGTCTTCAATTTCCCTGTATAGATTTTTCCCTTTACAAAGCCTATCAAATAGCCATTTGTCACTGCCGTCCATAGCAGCTGTATGCCTCTGCGGCGCCTTTGGTTTTTCTTAGCCAATGCCCACACACTCCAGACAGATATTCACGGCTTTCAGCAGAATCATCTGCCCCTCACCCCGGCTCACACCAAAGGCCAAAAGGGTGATACCCAAAGCCATAAGGCCCAGCTGCAGCCAACGGCTACTCCAAATCTTCCAAGATTTCATCAATGATTTTGCCCCACTCGTTTGCGTCTTTTGCCCCGACTTCCATGCGCACAACCTCACCGTTGCTGTCAATAAAAAAGGTTGTGGGAAAATACTGCATCTGGGCGATAAAATCATCTTGCAACGTCTCATCCGGCAGAATCATCCGGTAGGTTATCCCCATATCCACGAGAGCCTGCCCAATCTCCTCCAGCATCCCTTCATTGGGGAGACCTGCCTCGTCCACTCCATCCTGCAAAACGCCAACTACCTGCACGTCTTTGTCTGCATAGGTTTCACTGAGTTGCTGCAACTCCGGCAATTCACTGATACAAGGCCCACACCAGCTGGCCCATATATTCAGCATCGTTAGCTTCTTCTCTGCAAAATCGCTGTTGCTGATTCCCATGTCCCATGCGCTCTGCTCCCCAGAGGGATCTGTAGTCGCTTCACCACTTTCTGCATCGTCAACAACCTTTACGCCGCTACATGCAACCAGGCTAAGCAAAAGCAGCATAAGGGCAATGAATCCTAGCTTTTGTTTCATTTTCATTGTGCGATCTCCTTTTTAATGCTTTGATAAGAAAAAGTCTAGCTTTGACAACAAATCATCTACATCAATCGGTTTTGCCACATGGCTATTCATCCCAGCCGCCAGACAGCGTTCCACATCCTCCAAGAAGGCATTGGCTGTCATGGCCAGAATCGGAATCTCTTTCGCATTTTTGGTTTCACTGGCTCTGATCCGGCGCGTTGCTTCATAGCCATCCATCCCCGGCATCTGTAGATCCATTAAAATGACATCAAAGTCCTGCTCGGAAACAGAAAACAGCTCCACTGCCTCGCTTCCATTTTCTGCAAAAGAGAGCTTCACTCCCGTTGGCTCCAGCAGACTGGAAATAATCTCCCGATTGATTTCAATATCTTCCGCAATCAGGATTTTTTTATCTGTCCAATTATATGTTTCTTCTTCATAGTCAACTGGATTCCGTGTATTTGTCTCAGTCTTGCCCAAGATATCCACAATCGTCTCCAGCAAGGTAGAGGGTAGCAGGGGCTTGGGCAAAAAGTACCGAAGACCACTATGAGTAGCTTCTTCCTGCAAATCCGACCAGTCCGCCACAGAGATCATAATTACGACCGTGTCGGAAGAAACTAAGCGCCGAATTTCCTCTGCTGTTGCAATCCCATCGATCCCCGGCATGCGCCAGTCTAAAAAGATGATATCGTAGTGGGTTCCTGCTTTGGCGGCCTGCTTCACCAGCTCCAGTGCTTCCCAGCCATCCTTCGCCCCGTCGCATTGCATTTGAAATCCACGAATAATCTGTAGGGCATATTCCAGTGCCTCCGGACTGTCATCCACTACCAGAATACGAACCCCCCTGGTATCTGGCAAAAGTTTCTTTACCTTTTCCGTTATCTCACCAAATTTAACCGGTATTTCAAAGATAAAGGTGGCTCTCTCTCCCGGCACACTCTCCACCCAGATCCTTCCACCCATCATACCAACAATTCGTTTGCAAATGGCAAGGCCTAGCCCCGTGCCACCAAAGCGCCGGGTTATGCTGCCATCAGCCTGCTCAAAGGAGCGAAACAGCTTGGCCTGCTCCTCCAAACTAATCCCAATCCCCGTATCCTTAACTGACACCCGAAGGAGCGCACCTTCTTTGGTCCCATTTAGAAACCGGGATTTCAGGGTGATTTTGCCATAGTCCGGGGTGAATTTAACAGCATTGGTTAACAGGTTTATAAGCACCTGGGTGAGGCGCAACTCATCACTAATGAGGGTTCGACTGCAAAGACCTTCCAAGTCAAAGGCAAAATCCAGCTTTTTTTCCTCAATTCTACCTTGGACTACATTGAGTGCTGCCTTTAAAACTTGCTCATAATCAAACGGCCCTTCGCTGATCTCCATTTTACCCGCTTCAATTTTAGATAAGTCCAAAATATCATTGATCAGACTGAGTAACTGACGGGAAGCCTGCTCAATTTTTGCCAAGCAGTACTGAATACGAGCAGGGTCATCCGATTTCTTGGCAATTTCATTCATTCCAATAATGGCATTCATGGGAGTGCGAATCTCATGGCTCATGCGAGAGAGAAAATCTGTTTTTGCTGCATTGGCACGTTGGGCTTCTTCAATGGCAGCCTCAAGCTTTGTCTGCATGGCCTTCATCTCAGTCACATCAAGGGCTACTCCCAGCACACCACTTATGCTGCCATCTTTATGATACAGACAGGTGGTCTCACAGGCGTAGGTCTTCCCACCGTTTTCAAATGCATAGCTCTGGCCACCTTGGGTAAAGGTTCTGTTATGATGTTCAAACAATCTAAAATCCTGCCCTGCAATCCCTTCATTCAGGTTGACCCCCAGCAGCATCTCTTGCACCCCTGGCACTTCCCTAAGTCCGCGACCTTCACACAGTGTTATCACATTTTGGCTATCCGTCTCCCATATAATGCCGGGGTAATTGCTGACAATTTCACTGAGCTTACTAAAGGCATCATAGAGTTTATCCTCCACCGCCCGCTTCTCTAAAGTGGCAATCATAATCCCACCGATGGTGCGGATGATGTGGAACTCGCTTTGACTCCACTTGTGGGATTCTTTCCCATAGGCAAGCCCCAACGCCCCCCAAAGGCTACCGTTCACCACAAGAGGCAAATAAAAAAAACTACGTATGCCATGTTCCCGATGAGCTTGGTATGTATCTCCCGCTTCAACAAAGGTATCTTCCACTGCAAAATAGGGACTGGTGGTAAGCTTTATGTAAGTTGCGCTCTCCTTACTATAGGGGATATCCTGTAGCTTCGCTTTGGTTTCAGAAACCCCTGGTGCACACCACTCATATTCAATGCTATAGGTCATAATCTCTTCGTTGTATCGAAAAATAGCACACCGATCGACCTCTAACACACTGCCCACAGAGTGGATGACATAGGAAAATAGTTTTTCAATTGGTTGGGGTTTTGTAAACTCTGCAGACAAATCTGCAATCAACTTTTGCCGCTGCAGCTGCATCGATTCATCCTGTCCAGTACCACACTTCTTGTCCTCGCCCAAAGAACAACGCAGTTGTGCAAGACTTTTTCCTTCTATAATCTGCCGGGTAATGCGAAAACCCTGAAAGCCATTCGCTCCTTCAAAGGGCAAGGCACGCAGAATGTGTACTCCAGATATGGGGTCAAAATAAACAACCTCTGCCCCCCTCCCAGGTAAAATATTCCCAGGTCGGAGCTGCTCCGCTACCATCTTTCGATTCTCCACATCAATCAAATCAGAAAGGTGTTTTCCTAAGACACTATGGGGCGGAATATCAAATGCAGCCGCTGAACAACGTTGGCTATAGCAAATATTGAGATTCCGGTCGGTGATAAATACCCATTCACAGGCAACTTCAGCAAAACTCTTTATATCCTGTTCCGTAAGGGCAAAACCCTCTATTGCAGCTGTTCTCTCCATTCTTAACCTCTTTCCGTGACTTTGCGTAGGCAAGTTCTCTCTTCATTCATATCGTAAAAAAGCAGTCTAGTTTCTGCACAATATCATACCAATGGCTTCTACACCATCCGAATTAAAAACCATTCCAGATCGAGCATCCACCGTCTATATCCCCACAAAAGCCATCATTGCAATACAAATCAACGCAAACACGATGTAGCTTGGATTCCAAAATGCCTGCCTCCAGTTGGTGATAATCGGCGCGCCCTCTCCAATATTTAGTTTAAATATACCACGACTTATATATAGAATACCTAACACGACACCAATCACAAATACCGCTATATTGAATATCCCAATTATTACCAGTCCGGCATCTCCTCCGTACTCCATAAGCAGACCAACGAGACCGAAACTACTACTGAGATTAATCAACATATGTAGTACAATAGAGCCCCGTATCCGACCACTGCGGTACATAACAATGGCAAACGCAATGCCCATAACAGCTGCATACAAGCTCTGCACCACATAACCATGAAACAAGCCAAATGCAATCCCAGACCATAAAATGTAGTAGCGGCTGCCATAGCCGGAAAGCTTATGATAGGTTAGGTAACGAAACACATGCTCCTCCATGATGGGCGCCACAATCACGACAATCACAAAGAGAACAATCGGATTGGCATTGGAGGCCAAGGGCTCTGGGGTTCCTTCTCCCATATAAAAAAGCTCTCGTATCACCTCAAAAATTTGGATAACAAATATGGATATGACAGAAAGCACGGCATAAAGCCCCAATATGCGTCGTGCATTGGGCTTCTCCTCTTCCCCAAGGCAGGGTCCTGCCGGATGGTCCGGCAAAGAGCGCAAAAAAGAACACATGATCGGAAGGCCAATGAGATATAAACTAATATAGGTAATCAAAATGTTCGTGGTATCATCGTTGGCAATCCAAGGAGCAATGTCGTGTAGCAGCCACATAAAAATAGGAGCCACAATTTGCGCTAACAGCAAGATTACAAGACCCCAGCCCATCTTTCTGTAAGCATGGATCCCGGCCTTCTGCAAACTCTCTCGCTTTGCAGAGTTTAGGGCCGCCTCTTCTGCACTTTCTACTATCTCTTCTGTTGCAATTTCGACCACCCTATCACCTCCAAGGCACACAATTTGCGTATTTCTCCATTATAATATATTCTTTCCAGTTCTTCCACCTTTTTTACAGTTTTCACCCGTTTCATTCAGAAAGGGCGCAGCTTGCGCTGCGCCCTTTCTGGGATTTTATTTTTTAAAAAATTGTTCTCCGGTTCCATAGTTTTCGTAGATATAATCAATGTCCTTATCCCCACGACCGGAAAGGTTCACAAGAATTGCTCCAGAGTCCTGGGTTCTGGCCCGGCGTATGGCATAAGCTAAGGCATGAGCACTCTCGATAGCAGGGATGATTCCCTCATAGCGGCACAGGAGGAAGAATGCTTCCATGGCCTCCTCGTCGCTCACCCCGTCATACTGTACCCGGCCACAGTCACGCAAGTAGGCGTGCTCTGGTCCCACAGAGGGATAGTCTAAGCCACTGGCAATGGAATACACAGGAAGGGGTTCGCCCTGCTCATCCTGAAGCAAGATGCTCTCAAAGCCATGGAGTATGCCCTTTTTGCCATATTTCATGCTGGCGGCATGGTCGCCAATCGCTTCCCCTCTGCCCAGGGGCTCTACCCCAACAATCTCCACCGGATCGGTCAAAAAGGCAGTAAACATGCCAATGGAGTTGGACCCTCCTCCTACGCTTGCGCACACCGTGTCAGGCAGCATGCCTGTCATCTCCAAAAACTGGGCCCGGGCCTCATGCCCCACGACAGCCTGAAAGTCTCTCACCATCATGGGGAAGGGATGAGGTCCCACCACCGATCCAATGCAGTAAATGGCATCTTGATACTCTTTCAGGTAGCCTTCAAAGGCGGCATCAACGGCCTCTTTTAGTGTTTTCAGTCCATGGGTCACGGGGATGACATTGGCCCCGAGCATCTTCATGCGTACCACATTGGGATGCTGCTTGGCAATGTCCACCTCGCCCATATACACATCACAGGCAAGGCCAAAATAAGCAGCAGCGGTAGCGAGGGCAACCCCGTGCTGCCCAGCCCCTGTCTCTGCGATAATCTTTTTCTTCCCCATAAACTTGGCCAAAAGGCCCTCGCCCATGCAGTGATTGAGCTTATGGGCGCCGGTATGGTTTAAATCCTCACGCTTTAAGTAAATCTGGCATTTACCCAGGTGGCGGGAAAGGCGGTCGCAGTGATACACAGGAGTGGGTCTACCCTGGAACTCCTTACGAATGCGCCGCAGCTCACTGATGAAGTGGGCGCTGTGGCAAATTTCCTGGTATGCCGTGGTAATCTCTTGAAATGCAGGGATCAGCTCGGGAGGCAGATAGGCTCCTCCATAGGGACCAAAGTAACCGTTCTTGTCTGGGAACTCTTTGAGGTAGCGGTCAAAATCGCGATATGTTTTCATAGTAATTTCTCCTTTTTTCTGGGGACAGGTCTCAACATGCTGTCCTAATTGTTGTTTGATGTCTAGCTGTGGTCGTTCTTCCCTCCACCGCACCATCGAAAATCTAATCTCATCCCAGACCCTCCTCAAAAAATAAAAAAACGCCTTATCACATGGAATCTCTTCCATGGGACAAGACGATAACGCCCTGCGGTGCCACCCACATTGATGCAACTGCATCCACTCTACACGTGCCAACACACGCTCCACAGGGTAACGGCCGTGGTAGCCGGCGATGACTACTAAGAGAATCTCTCTGTTCGGTCGCCCTCGTAAGTCCATTCGGCATACTTCCTGCTGCGGCACTCCCACCATGGGCCGCTCTCTGAAAGCGCTTGGTATGCGTACTCCTCTTACTCATCGGTTTATCATGTATTGCTATGCACTATAGCAGAGCAAATCCTACTTGTCAAGTGTTTGTATTATTTTATTTTTTCTTCTCCCCCACAGGCTTTCTTTGCTTTTGCGCCCATTTTTTGAAAAAACACCCTGGGCTTTTAAACCCAGGGTGTGCGTTTTCCTATATGTTTGCTTCCTTGGCAAGCATTACCAATGCACTGCTCCCCAAGCGGTCGGCACCCAGTCTCAGCATTTCTTCCGCTGTTTCCCAGGTGCGCACACCCCCAGCTGCCTTAATCTTTACATAGGGGGCACAATAGCGGCGAAAGAGGGCCACATCCTCCGGCGTTGCTCCCCCTGTGGAAAACCCAGTGGAGGTCTTAATGAACTCTGCACCGGATTCACTCACCAGTTGGCACAGCTTAATCTTCTCTTGCTCTGTGAGCAGACAGGCCTCAATGATAACCTTTAGCACTCGCCCTTTACAGGCAAGCTTCACTGCCTTGAGTTCTTGAAGCACCTCATCCCAGTCCCCGTTTTTCACCGACCCGATGGAAATCACCATATCAATTTCCGATGCACCGTCTTTCACGGCCTCTGTGGTCTCATACACCTTCACCGATGTGGGTACCGCACCACTGGGAAAGCCCACCACGGTACAGACTGGAATGCGTCCAGCCACATAGTCGGCTGCTCTTTTTACGTAGACGGAGGAAATGCAAATGCTGGCTGTCTCATACTCTATGGCTTCATCACAGAGCTGCTGTACCGCTGCCCAGTTTGCCTCTGGCTTGAGCAGGGTGTGATCCACTTTTCTTAGAATCTCTCTTTTATCCATGGTCTCTCCTTGTCTTTTAAAGGGGATAGTAGTAGTGTTTCCCATCCTGCCTTTGGCGCTCCACTTTTCCAAGGCCCAATAGATAGTCCAAATGAGACAGGGCCTCTCCCACCGCAAAGAACTTTTGAATCGTAGGAAACTCCTGCCAATTCTTCGCCTTGATTTTCCAGGTCATGTTTCCGGCAATCTCATAGGTGCTCAGCCCCGGTTTTTCCTGCACAATTTGCAACGTCTCATGAACACGAAGATCGTGATGGGCCAACAGTTCCTCGATTCTCCCGAAGTAGTCCCCCGTCGCTCGGTGACTGGGCAGGGCGTGCTTCACAGGAAACTTCTGAAATTTGCGCAAACTGGTTAGGTAGCTCCCCAGAGCATCCTCCATATTTGGCCACATGGTGATGTTGGGGGTAATGTCAAACAAAATGTGGTCGGCGGTAAACATAACCCCCTCTTCCGGCATCCATAGACAGACCAATCCTGGTGTATGTCCAGGGGCCTCTATCACTTCCAGCCGATGGCCCCCCAGCTCAAACACGTCCCCCTCTTTCACCACCTTGTAATTGGGCAGATCCAAAGCAGGACCGTAATTGCGGGCGGGGTTTGTGTCCACCAAGGCCGAGAGTTCCTCTTGAGGAAAGCCCTCAACAAAGAAACGTTCATCCATCATCTCCCAGTATTGATCCGATTCCTCCGAAGCGGCCCAATGAAAATCCCCCTGCCCCAAATAAATGCTCCGACCAGGGCCAACCACCTCGGCGGCCAACCCAATGTGGTCCGAGTGGATGTGAGTACCTAACACGTCCATAGTTGACCGATCCACATCCAATTGATCCAGTGCAGCCAACAGAGCTTCACGGCATTCAGGCAGACGAAACCCTGTATCAATCAGTAAACTACTCTTCTCCCCCTTAATCAAATAGCTATTCAGCTCACGCAGGGGATTTTTAGGCAAGGGAACCCCAATACGGAATATATTTTTCATAATTTCTTTCGGCATGTCGAAAAACCTTCTTTCTTCGCCTTTATTCGCAGAAAAATGCTGTTATATTATAGTATAATACCATAGATTTATAAAAAAACAAATTGCCTTCCAGCTCTGACAAATGGTTTTCCGCCTCAGTTGGGAAATATTAAAAAAGAAAATTTCATTGTACTCTTGCTTTTTTACCATTCTGCTGTATAATGAGATTATAACTAATAATCATTCCTATTTATGGAGAACCGATTCATGGGTCGCAAGCGATATTCGAGACAGAGAGAACTGATTTATCAAGCGCTCATGGGGCGACAGGATCACCCTCATGCGGAAGATATCTATCAGAGTCTAAAACCTTCTCACCCTTCCCTAAGTTTAGGCACGGTATACCGCAACTTAAACCATCTTGTGCAGGAAGGCCGGGCCGTACGCTTTCCCTTCACTGTGGATCTTTTTGATGCGGTTACAAGCCCCCACCCCCACTTTTTTTGTTTTTCTTGTGGGACGCTTTTTG
>JBHAQX010000159.1:0-9307 GCA_041830595.1 Evtepia sp. | reverse complement strand
GAAAGAGCAGCCTCACCCAAAATACTCATCAGCTCTTTGTTTTCCTTGCCGGTGGCGTAGGCGGAGGAGATTGAGAAGACACGCCGTCGAGTCAATGCCTTGGAATATGTGAAGATTCCAGAAATGCAGGAGAACATTAAGTTTATTACCATGAAGCTGGACGAGAATGAACGTTCGGCCACGGTGCGCCTGATGAAGGTGAAGGATATGATTCTCCAGCAGGCCATTGCCCAGAAGCAGGCCGAGGATGCCAAGGCTCTGGAGGCCATGCGCCAAAAGGCTGGCAGTCCAGCCTAAGCATTGTACACCATACGCAAATCAAACAGCCCTGGAATCCATTTGGATTCCAGGGCTGTCATTTTGTTTATCTAGGCAGGTCAGGGCCCGCTGCTCGCTGGCGCTTCGCGCTTCTTTCCTGTCACGCTACACCTGTTCGCCTAACGGTTCTAAGTGTCGCATACGCTCCAAAAACTACAAAAGCCGCTTCGCTGGTCTTTCTTGTTTTTCTCGGCTACGCTTCCCCTTAGTCCGCTGGCTCACGACGGCTCCGCGCTTCTTTCCTGTCACGCTGCGGCTACTCGCTACGCTCCACAAGTTGTGCGCCGCGAAAAATACCGCCAAGCAGGGCTTGGCCTGTTTTTTCGTCTTTGCACTGCCTTGTGTCCCTGCGAGTAACGCCTTCGCGCTTCTTACTTAAATGCAGCGGGTCTCTTCTCCAGGAATGCACCCAGGCCTTCGTTGCCGTTGTCGCTCATGCGAGCAGCAGCCTGATAATCGGTCTCTTCCTTCAGCATCTGAGCAAGGTCCACATCGGCATACTTATTGAACAGCTCCTTGGACATAGCATAGGCATTCAAGGGACCATTGGCAATCTTCTTCGCCATCTTCATTGCAGCGTCCATCAGCTCTTCTGCAGGAACAACCTTGTTGGCAATGCCCAGAGCCAGCAGCTCGTCTGCCTTCACGGGGCGCTGGGTCAGCATCAGTTCCTTGGCCTTGTTGGGACCAACAACGCGGGGCAGCAGATAGTGGAGGCCGCAGTCAGGAATCAGACCAACGGCACCAAATGCCACGATGAAAGAAGCATTATCTGCGACCAGTGCAACGTCACAGCCCATCATCAGGGAAGTGCCGGCACCAGCGATCGCACCATGAGCAGCTGCAATCACGGGCTTGGGGAAGCTGTTGAGCAGCTTGGTAAAGCCGCCTGCAATGGTCATAAAGGAAGAGAATGCCTCCTGGGTGGTGATGCCCATCATCTCAGCAATGTCGCCACCTGCGCAGAAGCAGCGGCCCTCACCGTTAAAGATAACGGCACGTACATTCTCGTCTGCCTTAGCTGCCTCAAATGCAACAGTTAAGTCCTCAAATAGCTGCTGGTTCAGGGAGTTCATTGCTTTCTGGCGGTTCATGCTGACGATGGCAACCTTGTCCTCTACCCGATATAGCACTGTGCTCATTTCCATGTTCATTTCACATTCGCTCCTTATCAATAAAAAATAGATTTTTCTATGGGTTTCTTTTCGCAACGCATCTAGTATACCATAGATCCCTCTAAAATAAAACCAACTTTCTCGATTTTCAGGGAATCCAAGCATACAGAACTATGATTTAGTCGAAGGCCAGCCCCAAATAGGCATCCTGCCGTAGATTGAAGAATTTTTGCTGCAAGTCCTTATCATACCACTTGACCATGCCAAAGGCCTGAATATAACTGCCCTTCATCCCCTCGCCAAATCCAGGAGTCCGCACATGGTAGCGGGCTGCGGGCAAATTTTCAAAAATCAGCTGCACGGCCTTATCCAGGCTCTTTTGTGAGATCAGCAGCTCCTTTGTGAGCAGCCGGCTACGCTGTACGTACTCAATGGCAGCACAGCCCACCTCACCATCTACCTCAATCTTATAAAGGTCCCCGGCGGACAAATGGCTGCAAAACTGCTGCAACTGGATCAGCTCATCGGGATAGTGGATGCTGGGAGTATCTCCCAGCTGCTTCTTGCGAATTTCATTGTACTCCTGGGGCAGGATGGGGGTAAGGCGGCAGCCCTCTCCCAACGACGGGAGACCCTCCAGTGCGGCAGACATAATTTCGACCTTTCTGGAAGAAAAACACTCGCTAAGGCCCAGATTCTCAAAATAACGATGGAGACTGGGGGATGCCGGCACCAGAGACAGGCATTTAAACCCACGCTCCTTTAAATACTCATCCGCCGCCGCCATGAGCTGCCGAGCATGGCCCTGACTCTGGATGTAGGGATTGGTCGCCAGAGCATAGATATAGCCCACCGGAAAGCTCTCCCCACCTGGAAGGGTAAAGGTCGTATCCAGCACAGAGAGCATGGAGTTCAGCTCTCCATCCTCCATGACCACCAACACCTGCTCCGGCTTGCAATATTTCTGATATAGCATGTCAATAAAAACGTCACTATCTCCAAAGCAGCGCTTAAACAGCTCTTTAATCTGGGGCAGCTCTTCTGTTTTTGCAGGTCTAATCTCGATCATGACTCTCGTTCCTTTCTCTGGGCAAAGACCACGCACACATTCTTCCCCATCCAATCCGGATAGTAGGACTGCTTGGCCTTGCGCAAGCCGGGACTTCCTGCGTCTTCCTCCCGGTCAATGTATTTCACTTGGGGATAATTCTCCCGAATCCACTGGGCAAACTCCTGGTTGATCATTGGGAAGGCTCCTTGAAAATCGGCCATGGCCCGCTCAAAATTCACATCGAAAATGGTCGGGGTGAGTAGCCCTCCCAGGGTAAAGGCCAGCAGCTCTCCATTGCAGCGCAGCACGCCGCCGTGCATCCCCAAAGCCTCAAAATAGTTCAGGGCCGTTACCATGGCAGCCCGCTCCATATACATGCCCTCGTCTCGCACGCCGCCGCTCATCTCCAGATGCTCTTCATACCAGCGCCGATCCAACTCCAAACAGTCGGGAATATCGGCCGGGGTAAGTGGTTTAAAATCCCCACTGGGGCAGTTCTGGCGAAAGCGGTTGATGTGATTGCGCTTTGCGTGGAGCTTTTTCCCCGGCAGATCTGCCAGGCGGTCGATCTCGTAGAAATAGTCATAGGTATCCGGTGTGTCAATAATCTCCATCTCTTCTTTCCCAAAAAGAGACTCTAATACGGGCAGATGCTCTTCCAGCACGCCCACGAAGCGCAGGGGTTCCCCTCGCCGCTCCGCATCCGCCTCCAAGGCCTTTAACGCTGGAACAGGGTCTCCTTGGCCCACGGGCCAAAGATAGGCACTGCCGATGGCCGTTTTTGCATGGACCAAAAGACGGTTTTCGAACTGACAAATCTCCTGCTCATAGACGTGCTGCCAGCAGAAGAAAGAGACAAAGCTATAGTCGCAAAGTGGAATGTGTTCTGCATCCAAAAGGGGCTGCACCAACTGCTTGTCCTCGATGGTTACTGGGTGAAAGTCTAACATGTGGTATCCTCGGTTTCTTAATCAATTGGTATTACAGATCTGCAAAAGATAGTTCCTTCATTTCGCTGTTTGTATTTCTGGCAATCTCATCCATGCGAATACCGTCGGTAATGGACGAGACCAGGCTGTAGGCCGCACCTTGGCGCTTTGCTCTACCGGTGCGCCCAATGCGGTGGATATAGTAGTCGATCTCCTCGGGGATATCATAGTTGACCACCACATCTACATCATCAATATCCAGACCCCGGGCCGCCACATCTGTGGCCACAAGAACCCGCAGCTTGCCTTCCCGAAAGTCTTTGAGCACCTGTTCCCGCACACGCTGGGGCAGGTCGCCGTGAATGGCCTGGGCATCAATGTCCCGCATCTTGAGCAGTCCACAAAGGCGATCCGTGGTGTTCTTGGTGTTGCAAAAGGCAATCACCCGGTTGGATTTGTCCCCCTCCAGAATGCGCACCACCGTATCCACTTTCCCGGACTGGTCGCAGGCAATGCGGTACTGCTTGATGTCCGGTCGGTTCTCCTCCACTGGGCGTACGGTGATCTCCACCGGGTCACGCTGATAGACCCAGGAGATGTCCAGCACCTCTCTGGATATAGTAGCAGAAAACAGGCCCAGGTTACGGCGGTTTGGAATGCCGTCCAGGATCTTTCGCACATCTTTGATAAAGCCCATATCCAGCATACGGTCACACTCATCCAGAACCACTGTCTGCACATGCTGCAGGCGCACCGTGCGCCGCTTGCTATGGTCCATAAGCCGGCCCGGAGTGGCCACCACAATCTGGGGCCGCTTCTTTAGTTGGTTAATCTGCTTGCCAATGGGCTCGCCACCATAGAGGCAGATGCTGCGAATGCCGGGGAGAAAGGCGCATAAGTCCCGCAGCTCTAGCTGAATCTGCTGGGCCAGTTCCCGGGTGGGTGCCAAAATGAGTCCCTGCACCTCATCGGACTCCGGATCGATATGCTCGATCATCGGAATGCCAAAGGAATAGGTCTTGCCTGTGCCCGTAGGGGCTTTGGCAATGACATCTTTCCATTCCATAAAATAGGGGATGGCCCCTGCCTGCACAGGTGTAGCCAGTTCAAAGCCCTTTTTCTCCAAGGCTTTCTGTATCCCCTCAGATAAATTCATCTGGCTGTATCGCTGCTCCGGCGATGCTTCAATGCCGTTAATTTCCATGATTCATTCCTTTATATAGTATTTCAACCTTCAATATAGCACAAAGTGGCCTCGTTTGGCAATATGTCCAGCCGCTTTTCTCTTGAACGGCCAGGTCCAACCCTGCATTCTCTTCTTTTTTGACAAATTTCCACTCTCCCTATTTGCCAAAGAAAATTTTCTAAAAAGAGAAAATTTCCCTGTGCCTTTTCCTCCAAGCTGTGCTATACTGTTTATTTGAAGCGTACCATTATGTCGCTTTTTCTGCCGACATCCTCTCCCAATATGTTCGGCCTATGTAGACCATTTCGTCAAAGGAGCTACGCTATGAAAAAATCCATCTTACTTCCTGTTTTGGCCCTCTTGGGGGGTGCTGGCGGTATCGCCTTGCGCCAGTGGCAGCTAAATACGGCCTTTGAGCCGGATACCCATCTGCCCATCTCCGGCAGTGTATCTACTTGGGTTCTTTTGGGCTTTTCCCTGGTGCTTTGCCTAGCCTTTTTCCTCATTTCCTTTACAAAGCGTAGCCTGCCCATGACTTATGAAAGTGCCTTTGGAGCGAAGTCTCCAATTTATCTGCTCTCTTTGTTTGCTTCTGGAGGTCTGGTTGCCGGTGCAGGTATCTTGAGCCTTCTCTCTTGGCTGCAAACCCGAGGCAGTGCCCTCTATTTGATTTTTTCTCTGTTCGCCCTAGGAGCGGCAATCTGCATTCTGCTGACTGGAATCCATAATTTCCGCCACAGCTGGAAGGGACAGGGCAGTGTTTTGCTGGTCATCCCCGGCTTTTTCGCCTGTGTTTGGCTGATGGTCTGCTATCAGAGCTGGGCTCGGGACCCTGTGGTGAGCGACTATGTCTTTGCTCTGTTTGCGATTTTGGCCACCATGCTCTCCTACTACTACATGGCAGGCTATTCCTTTGGGCTGTATCGGGAGACCCTGTGCTGCTTCACCGCCTGTGTGGCCATCTTCTGCAGTATGGTGGCCCTTTTGGATGCCAACAACCTGGTAGACAGGCTCTTGTTTGCCTCTGCCATTCTCTATCTTCTGCCAAACCTTGTGGTCCTCTGCAAAAATCGAGAGGCCTCTCCCGCTTTTTCAAACCCCAACGCCCGAGCAGAGCAAACTGCTGCGGATTCTGATGTATCTTCGAAGGAGGAAGCTCTCCATGAGTAAGACCTTTTATATTACGACACCCATTTACTACCCCTCGGATAAGCTCCACATTGGACATACCTACTGCACCATTGCAACGGATACCATGGCCCGCTATAAGCGCCTCCAGGGCTATGATGTCCTTTTCCTCACCGGCACCGACGAGCATGGGCAGAAAATTGAGGAAAATGCGGCCAAAGCCGGCGTGACTCCAAAGGAGTTTGTCGACAACATTGTTACAGGAGAGCGGGGCATTCTTGACCTGTGGAAGCTGATGAACATCTCCTATGACCGCTTTATTCGTACCACCGATGACTACCATGTGTCTGCCATTCAAAAAATCTTTAAAAAGATGTATGACAAGGGCGATATTTACAAGGGTTCCTATGAGGGCCTCTACTGCACCCCTTGTGAGAGCTTTTGGACCGAGAGCCAGCTGGTGGACGGCAAATGCCCCGACTGTGGCCGAGAGGTACACCCCGCCCAGGAGGAGGCCTATTTCTTCCGTCTGAGCAATTATGCCGACCGCATCCAGGATTTACTGGAAAACACCGACTTCTTAGAGCCCCGCTCCCGGGTAAACGAGATGGTGAACAACTTCATTAAGCCCGGCCTTGAGGATTTGTGTGTCTCCCGCACCAGCTTTAGCTGGGGCATTCCCGTGGACTTTGACCCCGGCCATGTGGTCTACGTCTGGGTGGATGCTCTGTCCAACTACATCACCGCTCTGGGCTATGAGAACGATGCCTATGATGACATGAGCAAGTACTGGCCTGCCAATGTGCATTTTGTGGGCAAGGAGATTGTCCGCTTCCACTCCATCATCTGGCCTGCCATGCTCATGAGCTTAGAGCTTCCCCTTCCGAAAAAGGTGTTCGGTCATGGCTGGCTGCTTTTGGATGGGGGGAAAATGTCCAAGTCCAAGGGCAATGTGGTTGACCCTGTTATTTTAGCCGGACGCTATGGCACCGATGCTCTGCGTTACTTCCTTCTGCGGGAGTTTCCCTTTGGTTCTGACGGCAACTTCTCCAACGATCTTCTCTGGAGCCGCATCAATACGGATTTGGCCAATGATCTTGGCAATCTGGTCTCTCGCACCACGGCCATGGTGGAAAAGTATTTTGGTGGTACTCTGCCACCAGAGCGCCAGGCCGAGCCCATGGACGAGGAGCTCCTGACCCTGGCAAAAGGCCTGCGGGACAGCTACCAGGCCCACATGGACAAATACGCTTTTCAGGCCGCGATGACCGAGGTCTTTACTCTGATTTCCCGGGCCAATAAATACATCGATGAAACAGCGCCCTGGGTTCTGGCCAAAGAGGAGGCACAACTGCCTCGCTTAGCAACAGTTATGTACAACCTCTTGGATGTGATTCGCCTTTCCACCATTCTTCTCACCCCTGCCATTCCCGATTCTGCCGAGAAGATCTTTGCCCAGATTGGGGCCGATGCCTCTGTGACCAACTGGGAGGCTGCCGCTACCCTTGGGCTGCTCCCGGCTACCGTTACCGTACACAAGGGGGCGTCTGTTTTCCCTCGTATTGATACCGAAAAGGAACAGGAGGCCCTGGAAGCTCTTCTGGAGGAGGCCCGCCTGGCCGCCGCTCCCGACCTGGAGCTGGAGCCCTTCCTGGCGGATCCGGTGGACTTTGAAACCTTTAGCAAAAGCGATTTTCGTGTGGTAAAGGTGAAGGCCTGCGAGCCGGTAAAAAAGAGCAATAAGCTCTTAAAGTTCACCTTAGATGACGGCAGCGGGGTGGATCGGCAGATTCTCTCCGGCATTGCCATGTACTACAAGCCGGAAGAGCTACTAGGCAAAACTCTGGTTGCCATTGTGAACCTGCCCCCTCGCAAGATGATGGGCCAGGATTCCTGCGGCATGATTATTTCCGCCGTGCGCACGGTTAAGGGCGCCGAAAAGCTGGATCTTTTGATGCTGGATGACAGCATTCCCGCCGGCGCAAAGTTGGTTTAGTTTCTCGTTTAAAAAAGGCCCTGTCCGAATTTGGACAGGGCCTTCTTTTTCTGTTTTATCGACAGCAAGCAAAAAGCGGCAGAATGGGTACGCCCCTTCTGCCGCCTTCTTTAGCCTTCTTACTGCGCTACGGTATCCTTCAGCGCCTTGCCTGCCTTAAAGACAGGAATCTTGGTTGCAGGAATCATCACATCTTCCTTGGTGCGGGGGTTGCGGCCCATACGGGCAGCACGGTGCTTGGTTTCAAAGGAGCCAAAGCCCACAATCTGCACCTTCTCTTCCGCAGCCAAAGCGTCCGTAATTGCCTTGACAGTTGCATTGATGCTGGCCTCTGCATCTTTCTTAGACAGGCCGGTTTCCTCTGCTACTGCCATAATAAGTTCTGCTTTGTTCATAGTTTCACGTCCCTTTTCACTTTTTGTATTTCGTTTGAGATGAGTTCTTATTTCTCACGAGCCTTGGCTCTATTCCAAAGTTCGTCCAGCTGAGCAAGGCTCATGTCTTCCATGCTACGGCCACTCTTGGCCGCTGCCTCCTCCACCTGGCGAAACCGATTGGTAAATTTATCACAGGCCGCGCCTAGAGCCTCCTCCGGATCGCAGGACACAAAGCGGGCCACATTCACCGCAGCAAAGAGCAGGTCACCCAACTCTTCCCCTATATTGCTCCCCTCCTGCACCGCCTCTTTCAGCTCTTCGAGTTCCTCACTGAGTTTTTCCAGAGCCCCGGATACATCGGGCCAGTCAAAACCGGCCTTTTTTGCCTTGGCCTGAATTTTCTCTGCCCGCCACAGGGCCGGAAGGCTGCGGGCCACGCTCTCCACTGCATCGCTGTGGGTTTCCTGGCCCTTTTCCTTGCGCTTTAGGGCCTCCCAGTTCAGCAGCACCTGGTCCGTATTGCTGACCGACTGTTCCCCAAACACATGAGGGTGCCGGAAGATGAGTTTTTTGCTCACGGTATCGGCCACCTGGTCTAGGTCGAAGTTTCCTGCGTCCTCTTCGATGGATGCATGAAACATCACTTGCAGCAGCACATCCCCCAGTTCTTCCCGCAGGCTCTCCGGGTTTGCCTCATCAATGGCCTCAGCCACTTCATAGGCCTCTTCCAAAAAATTGCGGCGGATGCTCTCATGGGTCTGCTCCTGGTCCCAGGGGCAACCCCCAGGGGCCCGAAGAAGGCGTACAATCTCCCGCAGGTCGGAAACCTTGTAAAAATCCTTCTGCTTAAAATTTACCATATGTTTCCCTTCTCCACAAGAATAAATTTCCTATTTTTAGCTCGAAATACGCAGAAATGAAGCAATTTTGTCACCTTTTGGCATGAGAGACAGGTCTTCTTTGGTAATTGCCTTCAAAAATAGCACCAGAGCACCATAGATCACGACCGCCACAAGCATGGTGCCCATAACAACAACGGCGTTCCCCATGCGGCTGAGAATCACCTCTCCGGTACCCTCAACTACAAACTGAAATGCACCGATGTTGACCAAAACTTTACCCAAAAGCACGCTGGTCAGCCAAGCCCCAACGCCCATCACCGCTGCTGCTCCAAAGGGCTTAATAAAGGCTCTTCCATAGCTGGGCG
>JBHAQX010000158.1:0-4407 GCA_041830595.1 Evtepia sp. | reverse complement strand
TATGGAGACAATGTTGACACAGATGTCATCATCCCCGCCCGCTATCTGAACATTGCCGACGTGGATGAGCTGACCACCCACTGCATGGAGGACATTGACAAGAATTTCATCAAAGTGGTGAAACCCGGTGACATTATGGTGGCAGGCCAAAACTTTGGCTGTGGCTCCTCCCGGGAGCATGCCCCTCTGGTCATTAAGAAGGCAGGCATCTCCTGCGTCATCGCCGGCTCCTTTGCCCGGATTTTCTACCGTAACGCCATTAACATCGGCCTAGCGATTTTGGAGTGCCCGGAGGCCAGTGCTGCCATTGAAAACGGCGACGAACTGGCTGTGGACTATGATACCGGTGTCATCCAGAATCTCACAAAAAACGAGAGCTATCAGTCTGTCCCCTTCCCTGACTTTATCAAGGATATGATACAGGCCGGGGGCCTGATGGCCTCTGTGAAGCACCCGAAGGGAAAGGGGTAGAATATGACAATTAATTTAGCCGTCATTCGTGGCGATGGCATTGGCCCGGAGGTGATCGACCAGGCGCTTCTGGTGCTGGACAAAGTCGCAAAGGTGTATGGTCATAGCTTCAACTATCAACATGTGTTGGCTGGAGGCTGCGCCATTGATGCCACGGGCAAGGCTCTGCCCCAGGAGACCATTGACGTTTGTAAGGCCTCCGATGCCGTGCTTTTGGGCGCTGTGGGTGGTTGGCAGTGGGATCATCTTCCAGGAGCCGAGCGGCCCGAGCAGGCCTTATTAGGTCTGCGCAAAGAGCTGGGCCTCTTTGCCAATCTGCGCCCCGCCCTTCTCTTTGAAGAGCTGGCCCAAGCCTGCCCCTTAAAGCCGGAAATTGTGGCCGGTGGTCTGGATTTGCTGGTGGTGCGTGAGCTGACCGGTGGAATCTACTTCGGTGAAAGAGGATTCCGGGATACTCCCCTGGGGAAAGCTGCTTATGATATCGAGCAGTATGCCGAGGAGGAAGTGCGGCGCATTGCCAAGGTCGCCTTTGATATGGCCATGAAGCGGAGCAAAAAAGTGACCAGCGTGGATAAGGCAAATGTTCTGGAAAGCTCTCGCCTTTGGCGTAGAGTGGTGACCGAGGTCTCCGCCGACTACCCCGAGGTCACCCTGGAGCATCTCTATGTGGACAATACGGCCATGCAGCTCGTGCGCAATCCCCGGCAGTTTGATGTTATTGTGACCAACAATCTCTTTGGCGATATTCTCTCGGACGAGGCCAGCATGGTCACAGGCTCCATCGGCATGCTGCCTTCCGCCAGTTTGGCCACCGGTAACTTCGGCCTATACGAGCCGGTTCACGGCTCAGCCCCCGATCTAGCGGGCCAGGATAAAGCAAACCCCATGGCTACCATCCTTTCCGCTGCCATGATGCTGCGCTATACCTTTGGTCTCATGGAAGAGGCGAAGGCCATTGAAGATGCGGTGCAAACCGTTTTGAAAAAGGGTTATCGCACCCCCGATCTGTACCAAAAGGTGTCCGGCAATCCTTTGGCTCAGGCCATGGATTTGATCTCCAAAGCTTCCGGTTCCAGCAACCAAATTCAGGTTGGCACCAAAGAGGCAGGACAACTGATTGTTGACGCCATTGTTTAATTCCCTAATCTATAAAAAAGGCCCTTGGAATTTGTAATTCCAAGGGCCTTTTCTCTGCTACAAAGATATAATTATCCAATTGGTGTGGTGAACAAGCCGTGCTGATTGCAGTGATAGTAAAACTTTCCTCCATGCATGCGGGGAAAGCGCAACTCCGCCATCTGCTCCGGATACAGTTTAAGCAGAAGCATACGGTCCATATCCACCAGGGCGGCAAAGGTGATATAATGCTCCTTTGTCATGGGGTGGTTTGGGAAGGTGATGTAATAGTCCCCTTCCACTTTTTCTACTACCGCAGCGTGCTCCCCATCACCCGCCTGGGGAACTAATGCGGTAAGCTTTCGGCCACAGCAGGATATTTCGTTTCCCGCAGTAGCGGTGAGGGTATTTCTACAGCTGGGACATACATAAAATTTAACTCGCTTCATATTTCCTCCATCTGCCTGATTTCGTTGGAGGTCGCCAGACAGCAGTTTTTCTACATCCACCTGAAAGACCTCTGAGAGCACTTTTAGCATGGCAATATCAGGCAGGCCTGCGCCCCGCTCCCACTTGGATATGGTCTTATCACTCAGATGCAGCTGGTCGGCCAGCTGCTTTTGGGTCAGCTTCTGCTCTTGGCGCAGACTGCGCAGCAGACTGCCTATTTTTTCATGGTTCATTTTCTCAACCTCCAAGGAGTATCCTACCCCAATCTCCGAAAATAGGCAACCTACCCAGCGTAGAGTGCCCTTATCGACCAAGGCGTGCCTTTATGGTTTTCTTTGCCTCATCTAAATCCCACAGGGTCAACATGGGAATCAGTTCTTTGATCTCAGCAAGGTCTAAATCCCACCACTTTAGTTCTTCCATTAAATCGATCAGTTCATCATCAAAGCGCTTTCGGACCAGTTTAGCCGGATTTCCAGCCACAATGGAGTAGGGCTCTACATCCGTTCCTACCACGATGGCTCCATCTTCAATGTGAACACCTGGTAGTATGGTTGCGTTTTGTCCGATCCAGAGACGTCATTGCCAACCACCGTATCTCCCTTAACCGGCAAGGCCTCTAGGCCTGGAATTGCTGCTCCCAACCGCCAAAAAAGTGAAAAGAAAAAGTAGAAAGGCCCACCATAACATGGTTTGCCCCGTTTATGATGAACTCTACCCCCTTTGCTATTTGATAAAACTTCCCAATGATCAGCTTGTCCCCATAGAAGGGATAGTGGTGAGTCACGTGGGAGGCAACCTCTACATCACTAAAGTAGGTAAAATCTCCCACAATAATGTTTTCGTTTTGAATCGTGAGTTTTATATAGATCAGAGCCTGGTTATTTGCCATGGGATCTTCACATTTGGGTCCGGTAATTGATTTGTATGCATCTTGATTCCTCCAATTTATGTTATATTCTCTCGGCATTCCGCTGCCGTTTTTTCTAGTCCCCTCGTTGCGTTCCGCTCTTCGAAAAAAACACACCCCTAACAAATTGTCAGGGGTGTGTTCCTGTTTCATTTACGCCTGCTCGACAGCCGGATTATTCTGTGCCAAACGATAGAGACGACGGTATTTTTCCTTCGCATCCTGTTCCGCCTTGTCAAAGAGGTTCTTTGCTCGGTCCGGGAAGGTGAGTTCCAGAGAGGAGAAGCGGACTTCACCCTTGAGGAACTGCTTGTAGTCAATGGTGGGCTCATGGGAGTCCAGCTGGAAGGGATTCTTGCCCGCCTCCAGTCTCCGAGGATCGTAGCGGAACAGATGCCAATAGCCGGCTTCTACCGCCGCATTCATCTCCAGCATCGCATTGTTCATGCCCATCTTAATGCCGTGGTTGATGCAGGGGGAGTAGGCAATGATGAGGGAGACACCGGGATAGGACTCCGCCTCAATGATCGCCTTTAGTGTCTGATTGTAGTCAGCTCCCATGGCAATCTGTGCCACGTAGACATCGCCATACTGCATGGCAATGGCTGCAAGGTCCTTCTTCTGCAGGGATTTACCTGCAGCGGCAAACTGTGCCACCGCACCGGTCTGGGTTGCCTTGGATGCCTGTCCGCCTGTGTTGGAGTAGACCTCAGTATCCAGGACCAGCAGGTTCACATTTTCGCCGGAAGCCAGAACGTGATCCAGGCCACCGTAGCCAATGTCATAGGCCCAGCCATCGCCGCCGATGCACCAGACAGACTTATAGCCAAGCATGTCCTTCATGCCCAAGAGGGTTTCCAGCTGTTCCTTGTTGGCCACATTGCCGGAAAGGGCAGCGGCCAACTCCTTGGCCAGGGTCTCACCCGTCTCACGAGAGGCATCGGGGTCTTTGCGGTTGTTGATCCATGCTCTAGCCGCAGAGCTTACCTGGGCAGGAGTGTCGCTGTTATTAGCCAGTTCTCTTGCCAGCTCCGTTGCGGCCTTTTGGCGGGCAGAAACCGCAAGGCTCATGCCATAGCCAAACTCGGCATTGTCTTCAAAGAGGGAGTTTTCCGAGGCGGGGCCTTGACCCTTCTTGTTGATGGTATAGGGAGTTGCCGGGGCGCTACCGCCATAGATGGAGGTACAGCCGGTGGCATTGGCCACGTACATATGGTCACCAAAGAGCTGGGTCACCAGCTTAATGTAGGGCGTTTCGCCGCAACCTGCGCAGGCTCCAGAGAACTCAAAGAGAGGCTGGAGGAACTGGCTGCCCTTTACTGTATCCTTGGCATAGGGTGTTTTCTTTCTGGTCACATGCTCCACACGGTGGTTAAAGACTTCCTGCTGCTCCATTTGAGAAGCCAAGGGCTTCATCACCAGGGCCTTACCCTTGGCAGGGCAGGCAGACACGCAGCAGC
>JBHAQX010000157.1:0-2949 GCA_041830595.1 Evtepia sp. | reverse complement strand
TGTAGTCAATGCACAGAAGAAGTATGACATCAGTGAACGCCGGGCTTGCCGGGCAGTCGGGATCAGCCAGCGGGTAGCAAGATATCAACCCGCAAGACGAGAAGATGAAGATGTTCTGCACAGTCGCATCATAGAACTAGCCTGCAACTATGGCCGCTTAAGGCGGAAGGCTTTGCTATTAATCATAAACGAGTGGAGCGTATTTGGCGGGAAGAAGGGCTAAAAGTTCCTTAAAAGCAACCAAAACGCAGACGTCTTTGGCTAAACGATGGCAGTTGCACACGGCTGAGAGCAGAACACCAAAACCATGTTTGGAGCTACGACTTTGTTGAGGATAGGCTTTCAAACGGTAAGAAAATCCGCTTCCTGAATATCATTGACGAATATAGCAGGGAGTGCCTATTCAGTATGCCAAGAAGGAGCTGGAAACACCAGAACGTCATAGAAACTCTGGCGGATCTTTTTGTCATCAGAGGTACCCCGGTCTATCTTCGCAGTGATAATGGCAGCGAATTTACTGCAACACGGCTCAGAGAGTGGCTTTCCAATGTTGGTGTCGGAGCCGCATACATCGAGCCCGGAAGTCCCTGGGAGAATGGATACTGTGAGAGCTTCAATGCACGCATGCGGGACGAATTCCTCAATGGAGAACTATTTGATACTTTGCAGGAGGCCAGAGTGCTCACCAGACAATGGGTGAACACCTACAATACCCTGCGTCCCCACAGCTCTCTGGGATATAAACCGCCTGCTCCCCAGACCCTCCTCAGATCCGCTTAAGAGGACAAAGCTTGGCAATAAGTTATCCCTCAAAAGAAGCGTTTTTCTAACTCTATTTCTGTGTACATGATTGGGGGTTGACCAGTGACGCGCTGTCTGCTCTCGCATTTCTTCACTATATTTGCTGTTATTACTGGGCATCTTTTACCATCCTCTCTATGCTTATGATAACAGATCTACCCACTATCGTTTTCGCGGCGCAGTACATTCAAAAACTCAAGATTTTTTGCAACTGTGTTGGAGAAATGTAAATCCCAAATATCACAGCATTTGCCGTTCCCGAAGTAGAGTTAAACACGCGAAAAGGTGTATCTGTTAGATACTCAGCGTGACAAAATAAATTGGAGTGTTCATAAGGACAAACTCGCAAATCCGCATAAAATAAGGGTTTTCGGCTCAAACATTCGATTACTACACAAAATATGAACACTCAAACACTGCTAATCGGGACAAGATGGCGGCGTTTTGTATAGATACCATATACCAAAGTAAGAAAATGAGAAACCAAGCGCTGCACCAGATAACCTAGATGATATCCCCAAGCCTGAAACATTAAAACCAGATGACATTAAGCAGGACGAAAGCATAAGCTTTCCGTCTGAAAAAGCCAGAAAGGTTGCGAAGGAACCGGAAAAGGAAAAGCCTACCGCACCCAAAAACTAAGCAGGCTATAGCAAGCTTAGTATCAGTATTTATTTGTGCAATCATCCCAATCATAGTATTTCCCCCATGAATGTGATAATAGCTTTTTCCATTCAACATGGATTCGCGACAAATGTATAAAAGCTCCGATGAAATGAGCGTACTTTCCAAAAGCAGTATAATGCACTTGACCCTCCCAAAGATTGGGGCGTCCTATTTCATAAATGTGAGATTGTATTTGATCAAATACTGCAATGTCATTCAAATCTTTTGAACATAAAAATGTAGCAAACAAGTCCTCTGCTTTTTTACCAAGTGCGGTAACAAAAGAGCTCCCACATCCAATTGAAACTTGTTGAGCATCTATATTTAAAACATTTGGCAGTAAAGTCTTTTTAAATATTTCCCACATTGCATTCGCTTTATCGGGGTAAAAACAACGGTAGAGCGGAAGCGCCAATCCTGTACTTGAAGCGGAAGCGTTATTAGATTGCCATGTAACGCCGGGTGTTGTTATTTCGCCCGGATACCCCATATATCCGGTGTTGTAAGACAAGACAAATAAACCGGTTTTTTTATCAATCAGTTTACTCTCTACAAAATCCAAAACCTTTGGCTGTATGTCTGACAAGCATGTTCCAAAGATTTTGTCATAAATTACAAGTATCATCAATCCCATAAGGGTTGGCATTGCTTCAAATTTACCAATAACAGTATCCATTCCCCAAGCTTTCTGAATATAAGAATTGCGCTGGAAACAGTCTAGAATTTGAGGTGCATATATGCGAAGCTGATTGTCCAGATCGCCTCTTCCGCTTATCAGTCTATAAAGCACGGCAGTCATCGCTTTTTCAATTAACGCCATATTCTGAGATTCCATTGCATGTGCTGAATCAGAAAGATAGGGCTTTGAGATAGTGTTATGAACAGAATACAAATAATAAATACTTTGCCTTGTTTTATTAGGCATAATATATGCGGTTGCTGGCAAACATAACCCCATCCAGAACATAGCGTTTCGAGTCATAACAGGCGGATCAAAGCTGTGACCGTTTTGATAATTCATCAGATCAAGATAAGAAATCAAACCTAAATCTTGCGCTTCAATATCCTTTGTCAGCTTTCCATTCTTCTCCATATCAAAGATGTCACTTGCATCAGTATGAATTGGTTTCGGCTTTTTTTGTAAGTATTCCAATTAGTTCACCTCCTCGCTCGACCTTTTCTGCAAAGATTTCCAATCAAACTCAAAGATTTCTTTCCAGCCCACATGGACACATCCTAAAAAAAGATAGCCTTCATACAGAGAAACTTGCCAAGGCTCTATTTCAGTGAACACCAACTTATCATTTTCCAGCGAAATCCCATTTGCGCCAATCATAAACCGGTTGTATTTTTCCCATACTTCAACATCGGGAATTTCTCGCAGCATAAGAGGAATATACATCGACCACATGCTTTGCTCAAAGTCGGTAGAAGGTTCTTCTGAATCTCTTGTCGCTCTTAAAAAGCATTCCTGTCCATTAT
>JBHAQX010000156.1:0-7138 GCA_041830595.1 Evtepia sp. | reverse complement strand
TTTTGTAAAAAGAGAAAGGCCCCTTCCTTTTCGAAGAGAGAGGTCGTATAATAGAAAAGCGGAATCACACAAGAAGGAGAAGTAGCGACAAAATGAAATAAAAAGCAAACAAAGGCATATGGATGATATGGAGCCTAGCACTCCTCTTTCTATTTTCTTCCTGTTCTTCTGCACCTGGGCAGCCACAGGCGACTGAGGGTGAGGAAGTTGAAGAAATAGTTGAAGAGCGTGAAATCGTGGAGTTTCGGGGTCTTGTGGGAGAGATCATTTCCATTGAGGACCAGGTTCTGCAGATACAGCCCGATGAGGCCCTTGGAACGATAGGGGCAAATGCCACCCAGCAGGAGCCGGTTGGGGTCCTTGTTACCGAAGACACGGCAATTAGCGACGAAAGCTGGGCAGCCCTGTTGCCCTTTGGCTCTCTGGCAGTGGGGGATCGACTCAGCGTAACCATCGGTGCAGATGGAGAGACGGCGATTTCCGTTACACTGCTTGATCGGGAGTAGCATCTTTTCTTACTTTTGTACAGCAAGCTGAATTAGAGGAAAATACGCATTTCATACAAGGTGCAAGCTAATATTAGGAGGACATAAGAATGAGAAATGGCAAGATTATTATGAGTCAGGTCATGCTGCCCCACCAGGCAAATGTGGCGGGCAACGTACATGGCGGCGAGATTATGAAGTTAATGGACACAGCGGCCGGTGCCGTTGCCATTAAGTATTCCAAGAGCAACTGCGTAACTGCCAGAGTGGATGAACTGTTGTTTCATCTGCCCATCTTTGTCGGGGCGCTGGTCACAGCTACCGCAACGGTGGTCTATGTGGGCAAAACCTCCATGGAGGTTTTTGTCAATGTGGAGGCGGAGGACTTGGAATCCAGCAATGGTCCACAAAAGGCCCTGTCCGCTTATTTTACCATGGTAGCCATGGGTCGAAACGGCAGACCCCAGCTGGTCCCTGAGTTTATCCCCCAGACTGAGGAGGAGAAACGCCTTCATGAAGAGGCCAAAGAGCGCAAAGCCGCCATCCGGGCCCGGGCCAAGGCAGCAGAGGAAAAAAGCAACAATCAATAAGGAAAAGGAAGCCCACCGGATTGGTAAGGGCTTCCTTTTTTTGTTTGGATAGAACCCATTACCTACCATCGAGGGCGATTTCGCCGCCACCAATGGAAATGCGGTTGTTAGGGGCATGTATTTGGCAGAGCTCTTTGGCGTGAAGAAGGGCGGGATCGTTATGGCCCAGCATGCCTTGGGGGCCAAGAGAATACGTCTTACCGATCATCTCATATTTCTTCTCTCCCATGTTATGGTAGGGGAGGAGGTTGAGTTCTGGACTACCGGGGAGTGTGGCCACAAAGCGGGCGCTTTGGATGATGTTTTCATCCTCGTCGGTATAGCCGGGGATGAAGGGAATGCGCACAATCACCCGCAGGTCTAGTTCCATAGAAAGAGAACAGAGAAGCGTAATGTTTTCCAAAATGACCTCATTGGGTACACCGGTTAATTCCTTGTGCTTCTTGCTGTCCATATGTTTTAGATCAACAAATACCAAATTGCACCACTGGGCCACCTCTTTTAGATGGGGCCAGGGGGCAAAGGCAGAGGTTTCAATGCAGGTGCTGATGTAGTTTTTGCGGCAAAGGCGCAACGTTTCTGCCGCCACTTCATGCTGCAACAGAACCTCACCCCCAGAGAGGGTAACGCCGCCTGCGTTTTTGCGGTAAAAGGCCACGTCTTTGTAGGCCTCCCGGTATAGCTCCTGGGCTGTGTACGCTTTGCCGGACATCATCCGGCAGCCTGCCGGGCAGACGGAGATACAGTCGCCGCAGCTGCGGCACTTGGAGAAGTCCACAAGTACCCGCTTGGTCTTGGCATCTAAGGAGTTAACACCCTGTTTGCAGACGCTGACACACTGCCCGCAACCGGTGCAGCGGTCCGTATTCACCGCCAGCTGGGGTCCTTGGGACAGGCCGAAGGGGTTGGAGCACCACTGGCAGCGTAATGGGCAGCCTTTAAAGAAAATAATGGTACGGATACCGGGTCCATCCTCATTTCGAAAGCGGCCGATATCAAATATGGTTGCCGTTTTTTCCATAAGATTCCTCCCCCAATCTTGGAAAACGGGGATGGGCAAAGGGCCCATCCCCGTTAAAAGTGGTCAGGCTAGAAGCTGTGCTCCGTTCTGGAGATAATATCATCCTGCACACGCTCGGAAATATCGGTCCAGTAAACGCTGTAGCCGGCCACACGGACCATTAAGGTGGGATAATTTTCTGGATGGGCCTTGGCGTCAATGAGGGTTTCTTTGCTAATAGTATTGAACTGTACGTGATACACACCAAAGTCGTTGAGCATGGTGCGCACTAGGTTCGTAAAATTGCGCATGCCAGATTCTTTGTAAACAGGCTGTACGTAGGTGGCCTCCGGCAGGGTAAGCTCCCTGTCGCGGATGGTAGAAAACTGAGTAGACATAGCAAGGCTCCTTTCTTAGCCGTAAGAAATAGGTATCGTCATTGCTTGGACAGATCAATCAATCCATCTGCACAAGCTCTGTGCGGGTAATCCACATATTTAGTAGCGTACCGTTGGTATACACGCCATAGTCCATTTTGCCGTAGCTGCGAGCGGCAGAGGTGGGTCCATGACTGTCCGCCTGCTGACTGGCGGACATGGTATCGGAGATGGGCTTGCCTGCCAGACGACCGTTGGGGGTTGCCCCGGTCATAGCGCCGTAGCCCACGTTGGACTGCACCATCTGAATAGCCGGGTCGCAGTAGTGACCACGGTACATCTTCAGGCGGGTGGTGCATTCGGCAAAGTATTTCCAAAGATCAGTGGCGATTTCGTCGGCATAGTCATCGTCATTGCCGTATTTGGGTGCAGCCTTCAGCTTTGCCAGCAGGGTGTCATAGCCCACAAAGTTTGCCATGCAGGCATCCCGCACCTGGGCAAGGGTAGCCGCCTGATCCTCATAGACCACTTTTTTGATGGCGGTAACGGAGTCCACCATGGTGCCAAAGCCTACCATCTGCATGGTGGGGCCAACGTTTACATGGGCCCCGCCGGCGGTAGCATCCTTGGCCTTTTCCAACGCTCCGGTGCACATCATGGTAAAGGTGGGCAGGTTAAACTGCTCGGCCAAGAGCTTTTCACAGATGATGAGGTTTGCGTGTGCCTCTTCAATGGCGTATTTCATCTGGCCTTTCACAGAGGCATAAAAATCGTCAAAGGTTTTAAGATCCTCCGGCTTGCCACTCTCATAGGTGACCACTTGACCGCAGAGGCTACCGTCCACCCCTTCGGCCTTGCGCCCATTGGCCAGAGCCGCAAAGGTGGAACCTGCCACGTTGATAATGCCCGAGTCGGTGTGGCCATACTGCAGGCCCTCGGCGCAGGGCTCCACACAGCCCATGGGTGAGCCGTATTTGAGAATCTGCTCCCTGCTGTAATTGCTGTGACCCTCCGGCCCGGCGGCCCGGCGCTCTAGCATATCATAAAGTCCCTCACAGTTGAAGAAAGAGGGATGTCCCATGCCTTCCGCCGCCAGTTCACAGGCCTCGTAGAGAAGAGATTCCGGTGTTTTCTGATGGAGCATCAGACAGACTGCCGGAGAGGTGGTCTTGGCATAGCGCATGGCCCGCAGGCAGAGATAGCTAAGCTCGTTGGAGGCATCTTTGCCGTTTTCGTCCAGGCCGCCCACATCCAGGTGAGGATAGCGGTAGTAGCCGCCGAAGATGTAGGCCATATTGGTGGACTGGAACCAGACGTTAGAGGTCACCCGCACATAGAGCTCTTCAATCAGCTCCATGGCACTCTCTGGGGTGAGGATGCCCGCCTCAATGTCTCTTTTATAGAAGGGGTACATATACTGATCAAAGCGGCCCCAGGTGATGGAGGGGCCGGCTCCCTCCACAAAGAGGAAGAAGCAGACGCACCAGGCGGTTTCGCAGGCTTCGTAGAAGGTCTTAGCAGGACCCCAGGGCACCCGCTTCATCATGGCGGCCATCTCTAGAAGTTCTGCCTTGCGGACAGGGTCTTGTTCAGCGGTGGCTTTCTTTGAGCAGGCGGCGGAGAGTCGGTCGGCCCAGTCCCGCACGGCCAGGGCCACGTCCATAATGCCGGTATAGAAGTCCCGCTTTTCAATGGAGTCGGGATCGTTTGGGTCAAGGGCCTCTAGGTAGGCCTTGGCGTCGTTGTAGTATTTTTGAAAGCCGTGGTTAATCACTTCCGTCCAGGCGGGAATAAAGTGGGAGCCGTTGGCACAGATGTAGTTGGACACGTCGGACACGCCGCCATTTTGTGCCCGGTCAAACTCCTCGGGGGAGACAAAGGTCTTCCACTGAGAAACCAGAGTTTTGTCTTTCCAGTAGGGGATGTGTACATCCAGCAGTTCCTGCATATCTTCGTCGGTGATCTCAAAGGGGTCGTAGGTGCGGTTGCGCAGATTGTGCAGGTCGTCGGCCAGCCAATGGGCGTGAAGCTCGATGGCAAAGTTTGCGCCCCGTATGCGCTGGGTGGGCCAGCCGACTAGTTTTTCATGGTCATACACATGGTCCGTTAGCGTACGATAGACCTCTGCAGCGGCCTTGTAGCGGCGGCGTAGAGGGGGCTGGCCCTCGGTTTCTTTGTAAATCTTGGTATAGGCCCGTGCCCGGGTAATGTCTACATTAGGGCGGTTTTCGTGGAGCATGCCGTTAAGTTCTTGGATGCGCTTTGTACTGCCGACCTTGGCAACCGAGCCTGTGCGAATGGCCTGGCCCAATGCGCCACCTTTTAATTCTGCCATAGTGAATCTCCTTTCAGCATCGTTGGGTGAGGTATTCTCTTATTGAACAGAAACGTTTTTGCCGGGAAGCTTCCAGCGGCCTGTATCTGCATCAATGAAGTTGAGCCCTTCATTGCAGATTAGCCCCAGGGTAACGCCGCCCACCAGGGTGAGCATGAGGAAGGGGATGGCGGCAAAGTTGTAGAATCCGCCGATGGCCGTCTTGCCTGCGGCACCGGTGACGGCGATGGTTAGGTTACAGGTCCAGAAGGTACAGGAGATGGCACCAAAGTGAGCGGGCACCACGTTAATTTGCATCTTTGCGGGCAGATTAAAGTGAATGGCACACTCAATGGTACACAGGGTGCCGATGACAATCATAGCGTTAAGCCACCAGGGCACGCCGAGGGAGTTCATTCGATCCATACAGAACAGATACAGCATGCCCCAGAGAACCCCCATTACATTGCTGCCACAGAACTTGAGCCAATCCTCTCGCTTGGCTCCGGAAATAAAGAAGATGGGCAGAGCAGTGAAGGTGGCACACATGATATGCCAGCCCCCCATGGCTCCTCCTGTCCACTTGCCGATGGTCAGAGCGTAGAGGCCGCAATACACGCCGGAGAGTACGCTGATCCAAATGGCCCAATTTATTAGTCCTCGTTTGTTCATTTCGTTCCTCCTCTAGACTATGGATTCCAGTGTCAGACGCCAAAGTAACCTCCCTTCCTCGTTTTCTACAGCTGCTTCAAATAGACAAGCAGGGGCAGGAGCTGCTCCTGACTGCTGGCATCAAAGGAGTGGTCCAGCAGGGCAAGGATGCGTGTTTCCTCCTCCGAGGGCTCCCTACGCCGCTTCATCATGGATTTATATAGGTTGAGCATGGTTTTGTGGGATGGAGCCAATTCTTCCAGATTAAGTCCTCCTTGCAAGTAAAAGAACGGAGGCTGGGGAGCGGTTTTAAAGTTATACTGCAACAAACGCTCCTGGAGGATAGGAGACTGGGGGGAGGCTCCGGTGGCAAAAAAGAGAAACTCCTTGTCTGGGTATTTCTTTTGCAGTTTTCGGTATTTTTTTAGACCGGCAAGCTCGCTGCCATAAATTCCCCCACCGCAGAGAAGAATTTGCACTGTATTTGGCAAGGGGTTTGGGCAATTTTTCAAGGGCAGAACCTCTGCATCTAGCGCCTCTGCCAGCCACTGGGCATAGCGCTGTGTAAAGCCTGTGCGAGAGCAATATAAAATCAAGATTTCTTTAGACAAGAGAGACCTCCCATAAGCACATAATGGTTGGAGCAGAAAGACAAGATTTCTATATTGAACGTATCAGTTTCGACACTTTTTGTCAAGGAAATTTGTTCAAAAAAACCAAGAAGAGAAACAAAAAAATCTGAAATTAGTACAATAAGACAAAGTGGAAAGCCGAAAAAGAAATTTTTACTAGGTTCGGCGGCTTCTAATTGACAAAAAGGATTCAATATTATAGAATAAATAGGCAGTCAGTTCACCTGGCTGCCGCTATGCGGATGTGATGGAATTGGTAGACATGCGAGATTTAGGTTCTCGTGCGCGAGCGTGGGGGTTCGAGTCCCTTCATCCGTACCAACACAGGAAGCCGTCGAACTGAACAAGTTCGACGGCTTCCTGTGTTTTTAGAGTTTGGTCATGAGCTATTTCTGCAAACAACGCAATCACTTCAAAAGTTTGAATTGGTTCTTCCAGTAATCAAGGATGCCTTCCTTTTTTAGCTGGGCCAGCTCTCGGGAAAGTGCGCTTCGATCTACACATAAATAATTCGCAAGCTCTTCACGGTTGAATGGGATTGAAATAGTATTTGTTGTGCCATTTGAGCAATGACGGATATATTTAAGCAGCCGTTTTCGGATCGTTTTTTTGCTTAAAAACTCCATGCGGGTTTGCAGCTGCACATTTTTGTTGGCTAATATAAATAGCATATTTTCAATTAACTTTGTATGAAATACGCAGGCATGGGTACAGGTATGCAGAATGCGTGTGAAATCTAAAAGCATGATGGCGGCGTCCGTGTCAGCTCGTATGGAAATTGGGCTTTCTACAATACCTGCACAGCAGAAGGCTTCTGCAAAATGGCTTCCAGGCTCCAGCTGCGCCAGGATGGTACGATCTCCATCCGTATCCTCCTTCATTATCTGCAAGGTACCATGAAGCACAATGCCAATGTTCTCAATTTTTTCTCCAGGACGAAGAATATAGTCTCCTTTTCGGATAGCTAACTGGCGGGCATTGAGGCAACGGAGCATGCTAGAAAGATCTTTTTCTGCAATACCTCGGAATAATTCTGATGATAATACGTTCTGATACATCTGATACATAGGAGTCCCCTGTAAAATGTTG
>JBHAQX010000155.1:0-3778 GCA_041830595.1 Evtepia sp. | reverse complement strand
GTGATGAGGGCACGATTGCGTACACGTTTCATCGGGGCACCTCCCAGTCTGCCTCGTCTTCCAGTGGGCCGGCAAGCAGGTCGTCCTGCTCCTCGTCCTCGGTCTGGTCCAGGCGGGTGAGGAACTTGAGGCGTTTGGCGGTAAAGGTTGCATTCCTGCGGGTATCCGCCGCCTTAATAAAGGCCAAGAGCCCCCAACAGGCAATCATACTGGAGCCGCCCACAGAGACGAAGGGAAAGGTCACCCCGGTGAGAGGCAGAATGTCCACGGAGCCGAAGACGTTCAGGCAGGTCTGGACTAAGAGCATGGAAACCGCCGTGGCCGCTCCAATGGTATAAAAGCTGGACCGGGCCGCTCCCGCGGACTTCACGGTGAACAGGGCCAGGGCCACGATGACCACCACGGTGCACAGGGCCAAAAGCAGACCATAGGTCTCAGCCGTCACCCCAAAGACCAGGTCGGTATTGGCGGCAAAAATGTTCTTGAGGAACAACTGATCCGGGGGCTTGCCGAAGAGCCCCCCCGAGGAAATGGCAGAGAGGGTTCGCGTCTGCTGAAAGCCGCTGGTGGAGGCAAAGTCCCACACGTGGCCCCAGGCGGCAAAGCGATTGGCGATGTAGGGCTTAAAGTGGAGAATAATCCCCACGCCAAGGCCGGCCCCCACGCCCATCATCCCCAGAAAGCCCAGGTTCCCCGAGCGCAGAAAGGCAATGACCAAAAAGGCCACAAAGAACACCAGGGCCGTTCCAAAGTCACTCATCAGGGCCAGGCAGCCCACGCAAAAGCCGGCAAAGAGAGTGGTGAAAATGAGGTTCCGATTGGCAAAGAGGCGATCCAGGGTGGCCGCCCCCACAATGACAAAGGCAATCTTAATGAACTCCGAGGGCTGAAAGCTAAAGGGGCCAATGGAAATCCAGTTCTTTGCACCGAAAATGCGCTCCCCTAACAGCAGGTTAAAGCTTAAGAGCCCTCCTGCCATAATGGCCGCCGGCCAGCGCAGCTTCACCGCCATTTTAATGTCCCGCAGGGCCAGGCTGAGGGCCAGAAAGGCTCCAATGCCAATGATCATGGTGACCAGCTGGGTCAGCAAAGCTGGCGGCGAATAGGCCGCCGTAATTCCCACGGAGAGGCTACAGAGGAAAAAGGCCATGGTCTCCACCTCAAAGGCCGTACGGGCAAAGACCCGGTAAATCACGTAGAGGCACCACATGGCCCCCGACAGCACCAGGTAGGCGGAGAGGATATGAAAGAGATACTCCGGCCTCACAGCCAGCAGGCTCTGCAGGAGCATAAGCCCCTGGAAAAAGGTGAGCAGGGTTAGGGTGCGGTTGGGGCTGAGCTGGCGCTTATACACAGACTGGCGCTTCTTTCCCGCTTTATCCTCAATGGCGGGGTAGAAGAACAGTTCCAGGCCCCCGAGGCCGATCACGTCCCCCGTCTCCAGGGAGACGGACTCCGCTACCTCTTCCCCATTTAAAAAGGTTCCGTTCTTGGTCTGAAGGGGAAAGAGGGTCCAGTCCCCCTTGTCATCCCGCATGACGGCGGCATGGGTGCGGGAGACGGAGGGAAACTCCAGGATGATATCAGCACTCTTCCCCCGTCCCAGGAGGTTTTCCCAGTGGCCCAGCTCATAGCTGGTTCCGTTTGGCAGGGTGAGCAGACCCCAGACCTCTTTCTTCTGCTTCTCCCGAAACAGAGACCAAATACAGCGATATAAGACCACAAGCCCCAGGAGAATCATGGCAAAGCGCAGCACCCAAAAGGCGATGGGCAGAATGCCTCCCAAGGTTTGGTGTACCCCATCCCAGTCAATGGAAAGACCGGTTGTTAAACAGATAGATAATGGCTCCATGAAAAACCTCCCTTTGGGCCGGTGTCGCGATTGGCTTTGGGAAACGGGACCAGGCCCTTCCCCCAAGGCGATGAAAACTATGGGGGTATTGTACCACATTTTCGGCAAAAGGCAAACGGGCAGACGGAATCCCCTTCCCTGTTTCCCCTGTTCCCTTTGGGCATATTTGTGTGTTTCCCTACTTTTTTTCTTCGTTTTTTGTTTATTTCCCCTGAATTCATTTTTTGTTCACATTTTCATTGACAAGATGGCTAAAATCCGGGTATATTGAGATAACTTTTCGGTTTCATACTGCACACTACTATTTAATTAAAGAGAGGGATTCTATTATGTCACCTGTCAATCCAGAGGCCATTGGTGTATTTGGCCTATTTGCCACCGTTATCTGCTTCGGTCTGGAGCAGATTGGCGTGGGCGTTACCAAAGATTCTGACCATGTTAAAATGCAGCGCACCCTGGGCTACATCGCCGTGGTTCTCGGCTGTGTCAGCCAGATGTTCACCTCCGTTTGGTGCTTCGCCTTTAACGTATTGGGCGATCACAGCAAGTTCCTGGGCACCGTGTTTGGCTTCTTCGGCATGTTCTGGCTGGTTGTCGGCCTGTTCTTCCTCAAGGGCGGCGACAAGAAGATGATGGCCAACTTCTTCATTCCCTGCCTGATTATGAACACCCTGTTCCTGGTCACCTGCGTACAGCAGGGCCTGATGTGGCCTCTGGGCATCGACGTGATCGTCATTGAAGTGCTGCTGATCACCCTGATCCCCGCCTGGTACACCGGCAAGCCCATCCTGGGCAAGATCGCCGGCCTGTGCAACCTGGCCATCGGCGCTATTTCCTTCTTCCTGCTCTATCCCCACATTCTGGTGGGCTAAGGCAGACTCGGCTCTCGCAAAGCCTTGAGACAGCTCTCACTATGTCATTAGCGTAGACGGGCCTTTCGGTCTTTTGCCTCCGACTTTGTGAAACCGTGAAAAGTTGATATGAAAAGAACCCGGACGATGCAGCAGGCACCGTCCGGGTTCTTTTTAGTTTGGTAGAAAGCCTTTGGCATCGGGCTTCTTCGCCAGAGGGCCGTAGAGCTCCCAGCGGCGGTGGCGGAAGAGATAGAGCTCTCGCTCCCCCGGTGTGCCGATGATGTCCTTATCCTCACAGGGGGCAAGGTCCAGGGTCTGGGCCAGAATGGCCTCCTGTTCCCCGGCCTCCGCCAGCACAGTGCCGTTGTAGTCCACAATCTGAGACCGACCGATGAAGGAGAAGCCCCGTTCTGTGCCAATGCGGTTGCTGCTGACAAAGTGGACTCGATTCTCGCAGGCTCGGGCACGGGTTAAAAAGTCGGGATGGCTCTCCCCACCCAGGGGCAGGTTGGTGGGCTGGAGCAGAAGCCGGGCCCCCTGTAGGGCCGGAATTCGGGCCGTTTCGGGAAAGCGCAGCTCGTAGCAGACTAAGATGCCAATCTTCCCAAAGCGGGTGTCAAAAACCGCCCCGGAGAGGTCACCGGCGGTGACAAAGCGGTCCACCCCCAGATAGGGCAGGTGGCTCTTGTGGTAGGTGAAAAGGCTGCCGTCAGGCTCCAAAAAGAACACGCTGTTGTAGAGCGTATCCCCCTCCCGCTCCACCAGGCCAAAGACCAGGGAGGCGTCCAGCTCCTTAGAGAGTTCCCGAAGCCGCCGGATTTCAGGGCCGTCCTTGGTCAGGGCCACCTGGCCTGTCTCCTCTACATTTTGAAAGCAGTACCCCGTCAAGGCCCCTTCGGGGAATACAATCAGTTGGGCCCCGTGTTCTTTTACCGCCTGGTGATGACCGTAGAGCCGGCCTTTGGCGGGCAGGCCTTTATGGAGGATCAACTGCCCAAAATTGCGGAAATCCGCCGCTACATCGACCAACATAACCCCGGCTGCCACCTGGAGGTGGACGGCGGGGTGGATC
>JBHAQX010000154.1:0-2696 GCA_041830595.1 Evtepia sp. | reverse complement strand
TGGCCTGTGAGCCGTGTGGCAAACACGGGCCCGGAAAATCCCTGCTTCACCAAGAGGGGGATACGACCAGAATGGTCAATGTGAGCATGGGTCACAATCACATAGTCTATATAGTTGGGTGCAAAGGGAAAACTTGCGTTGTCAATCTCGTCCCTTCCCTGTTGCAGACCACAATCGATAAGAATCTTCTTGCCATTCACCTCTACACAGTGGCAACTTCCTGTTACGGTTTTCGCAGCTCCAAAAAAAGTTAGCTTCATATTGCTCCTCCAATCTGCCCAAAGCAGAAGATTTCCGTTCTATACTGCTCCCAGTATACCTTCTTTTCCACGGATTGGAAAGATGTTTTTCACTTTTTACAATTCGGCAATAAAGTGGAGATTTTATTGCATGCGCCTTTTCCCTGTGTTACATTGTAGAAAACCCTTTCCAGCAAGGCCATTCAGTAAACCAACGTTTAGGCAGACTGAAAGAGGAGAGCTACGATGATTACGATTTTTAACCGCAGAGAGCTCACCATCACCTTTGAGATGGGGCAACAGGATAGAATTCGCTCCATTCTATCTCGAAACGGCATCCCCTACACCTATCGCACTCATGGCCGTGCTACTGCAGGGTGGGGAGGCAGTCATCGGTCCCGGGCAGGAAGTCTCGGCGAAAATCTAGATTTTTTAATCCATTATCAATTTTTTGTCCACAAAAAAGATTTTGATCGTGCCATCTATTTGATCAATCAGCCCATTCGATAATTTGATAAAAAGAGCCGCCCGGACCAAAAAAACTGGTTCGGGCGGCTCTTTTTACTTATTTTTCTTGGTTTGGACCACTGCACGTACCACCGTGGTGGCTACAGCCGGAACAACTTCCCATGCTGCTGCTACAACTGCATCCACCGTGTTTTCTCGCCTTGTACACACTGCGTGCGGCAAAGACAGCGGCAAGCAGGACGGCCACCGATACAAGAATGGTTCCAATATGTTCACTCAAAAAGGTTGCCATAGTTTTGCTCCTTTCTCTGCAACGAAACAGATCTCTCTAGGTTCGTTGCCTAGGCCTTGCTTGCCCTTTTCAAGGGCGCCGCTGTTTGCAGCCTCCTCCCAGGTTCGGGACGCAGCAGCAAATAGAGAAAGCCAAAGACCAGCAAAATAGCCGCAACGCTTCCAATGCCAAAGCTTCCGCCGTTGGCCAGACTCCAGAACTGGTAGGTGCACAGGGCCACGGCATAGGCAAAGCCCGTTTGATAGGCCAAAGCAAACCAAAACCATTTTCTGCTATTGAGCTCTTGGCGCATGGCTCCAATGGCCGCAAAGCAGGGGGCACATAGTAGGTTAAAGAGCATAAAGGCAAAGGCAGCACCGGTGGAAAAGGCCACAGTAAGGGCTGCATATCCGGCCCCGTCTCCCAGACCGTACAACACTGCCATGGTACTCACCACGCCTTCCTTGGCCACAAGCCCCAACAAGGTGGAAACCGCCGCCTGCCAGGTACCAAAGCCCAAGGGGGCGAATAACCAGGCAATCCCATTCCCTATGTAGGCCAGAATACTGCCGTTCATATCCCCGTCCAGCATACCAAAGCGGCCATCGACCCAACCAAAATTGGAGGTAAGCCAAATGAAAATGGTGGCCAAAAGAATCACGGTACCGGCCCGTTTCACAAAGCTCCAAGAGCGCTCCCACATACTACGCAGTACATTGACAAGGCCTGGTGCGTGATATAGGGGCAGTTCCATCACAAAGGGTGCCTCTTCTCCCGCAAACATCTTGAATTTCTTTAAAATCAAGCCGGAAGCCAATACGGCAGCAATGCCGATAAAGTAGGCACTGGGAGCCACCCACCATGTTCCACCGAAAAAGGCACCGGCAATCAGCGCAATGATGGGAAGCTTTGCCCCGCAGGGCACAAAGGTGGTAGTCATGGCAGTCATCCTTCGATCTCTCGGATTCTCAATGGTTCGGCTGGCCATAATGCCAGGCACACCGCAGCCCGTAGTGATCAGCATGGGAATGACGGATTTGCCGGAGAGCCCAAATTTACGAAAGACCCGATCTAGAATAAAGGCAATGCGGGCCATATAGCCGCAGCCCTCTAAGATGGCCAGGAACAAAAACAGCACCAGCATCTGTGGCACAAAGCCCAAAACGGCTCCCACACCTGCTAAAATACCATCTAGCAGCAAGCCTTCTAACCAAGGTGCCACATTTCCAGCGGCAAGGGCCTCGCCCAGAACCACAGGCAGACCGGGCACCCAAATGCCATAGGCCGCGGGATCCGGTGCCTCCAGCTGAGATGCCGCAAGGTAATCGTCCACCCCAATGGGCCCCTCATAGACAATTTCGCCATCCTCTCCGACGACGGAAACATGGTCGCTTTTTATGTGAGCTGCTGCCCCAAGAAAGGCCTGCTGGTCGGCAGGAGAAGGCTCCCCTGACTCGATCGCAGAGGTATCGATTCCCTCATCCTGGGCCAGGAGTACAAATTGCTCCCCCTTAAGCTGCACCGATTCGTATTCCGCTAGCACATCTTCGTAGGCGCCGTTTCCGCCCAAGAAAAATCCGTCCCCAAACAGGCCATCGTTGGCCCAGTCCGTGGCCCAACCTCCTACCGTGGTCACGGAGAGATAGTAGACTAAAAACATAATGGCCATAAAATCTAGATTTTCGCCGAGACTTCCTGCCCGGGACCGATGACTGCCT
>JBHAQX010000153.1:0-11800 GCA_041830595.1 Evtepia sp. | reverse complement strand
AATTTGCGTGTAATGCTGGTAAGGTTACCGAGTACGAAGTTAAGGAACATATTGACACTATCATGGTGGGCTTTCGTGGATTCTCAAAGGAAGTGTCGATTGTAAAGTGGAACGACAAGAAGCCTGTGTTTGATATTAGAGCATGGCGAGTATCTGACAGAGACGGATTGCAATATCCTTTGCGTGGTATCACTTTCTCTAAGGAAGAATTTATCAAGTTAAGGGAAATCTTGAACAGCATTGATGTGAATTGCATTGATGAATATATGTGAGCAAAGAATGTGAGGTATTGAATATGAGCGGAGCAAAGACTGACGAAAGAAATTATTATGCTGAAAGCTACATTGCTTTAATCGAAGCAATTATCAAGGAAACAGCTTCAATAATCAAAGACATAAAGAAAGCAATGGGCGAGGTGTGAAAATGGGAAAGAAAAAACTACAAGGTGCAGACGGAATGAATTTTCAACTGCAACTTACAATAAAAGGCTTAGAGAGTATAAATCTTCCAGAGGAAAATCTCACGAATGAATCTGGAAATGACATAATGAAAATATCTTGTTGGGGTGGCAAACTGTCTGCTTATGTGAATTTGCCTAACGCAATCAGGCCAAACAATGTGCAGCCATTTCAACTATCTGATTGTATTAAAATCGAATTGGTAAGAAACCAAGTCATTGAGCACATGAGGTCATATTTGCAAAAGCACTTAAAGGATAAGTATTCTGATGAATTTCTCTCAATGATGAGTGTCACAAAAATGGAGTGCAATTTAACGATAAAATGCGTTGGGGATTGTAAGCCAAAGGATGTGATTAGATTGTTTGAAAGGTCATTTGCAAAGGTTACTGTTTATAAGGAAACCGACCCAAACGGAAAAACACACAGGAAACCAGAACGAGGAATCACAACAACCAAGCCCCATGAATGGGTGTTAAAGGTGTATGACAAAACCTTTCAGCAAAGGCAAGCAGGCAATCTTAAAGTTGAGTCAAATCTGATTCGTGTGGAATTGGTGTTCTTAGACAGAATGCTTGACCGTATGTATTCGAGCAAGAAATCATTAGAGGACATTCTCACAAGGAAAGCAATCAAAACGCTGATTGACCAGTACCAAGAAACCTTTGACGAGATATGCAAAAAGAACATTACGCCTATGCTGAATGCTTGTGTACAAGAGATATTTGAAAGTTTAACTTACTCTACTCCACGAAAGGAAGTAAGCGAAACTTTGATTAAGTGTAAGGAACTCATTGTAGATACTGAGGTATTACGCAAGGCATTAAAAAAGTGGTATGTATTCAAGAAACAGCCTGATAGCTCAAAACGAATTGTTTCATTTTATCGAGAGAAAAATATGGGTTTTCCAGAAGATGTGCTTAGAACGCTCAAACTCATGCACAACTCTTTAGGATAAAACAGGTCTGAAAAGTAACATTCGATGTTACCCTGTGACCCCAAACTTGAAAAACTGAAAATCTCATAAATTGAGCATAAACCACTATTCATTGGGGTGTAAAAGGTGTTTCACAAGGCATTTGAGCAAATTGCAAAAATCAAATCTTGTCCATAATTATATGAGACAGAGATACAAACAGATAACAGTACATTAACAATAAGGGGGTGTTCACTAATGCAGGTAGAACGCATATCAGCAGACATTACATTGAAGCACAAACCCAGAACGGGAACACAGGCTTACAATATGCTGATCGAATCTCTCAACGCAGAGATACAGGAGAAACAAGAGATTTTATCTCATCTCTCACAAGACAAAGTAAAACAGAAATTCATAGAGAACTGGAATCCTACAACAAGGAGCGTGAACATCTATGATATGTAGGAAGGAGTGATTTTCTATGCCTTATGCTAAAGGACAAAGCGGTAATCCAAAAGGCAGACCTAAGCAAACCGCAGAGCAGAAATCACAAAAGGAGCAATTTCAGAGGTTGCTTAAATCTTCTACCGTTGAAGCTCTGCAAAGCATAATCCAGATTGCCAATGACAGATATAACAAGGACCGATTCAATGCTTGTAAGTACATCATTGACAAGGCTTATGGTGCAAATACTGCTTTTCTTTTAGACGGTACAGAAGATACTGCTCCTACTGTGATTAGGATTGTTCCATACGGTAAAGAAAACGAAGACGATGAAGATTGGGCTTGGGAACAGGAATGGAACAATGCCCCAGATGAAAATGAGGACGAATAATTATGGTTAAGATTACAAACGGAACAGTTACCACAGAGGTAACCAAAGGTGCGTATGATACATTCTACAAGGAGCAAGGCTTTATGATTGTGTCAGACGAAAACGAAAATATCGAATGGGAGGAAGAAGAAAATGACTAAAATCAATACAGTTGCAAACAACGGACTGACTATCGTTGAGAACTATAATAAACTGCTTGAACAGTTCAGAAAAGCAAAGACCATTGATGATGTGCGTATTCTGGTTGCAAGTGTCAGAGATTTTATTTCTGTGTATAAGCGTGTAGATAAGAACATGGTAAATGAAATCTATGAAAAGCTCCAGGGCAAACTTCACGATATGGTTGCTGAAAATGCTTTTGTGTATGACCGTATGAATAACAGGGTTGAGGAAATCCGCAATCGTGGTTATGACTATGTAAATGAAAAGGACGATACACAGGCTGTGCAGAACAAAGCACTTCAGCTTATGTCTCAGATGCCTAAAGTGATGAACAGCAATCATGCAAACCGTATTACTAAGGTTTTGACAGATTCTATCAATTCTGGTGTTATCGGTAGCAAGGCTGTTCTGGAACTGCTTAAATATCCTGCTTATGCTGATATGGTATCTGCAAAGATTAGGGAGCGTGCTTTTGAGGGTAGTAAATCTTCTGCTGAACAGGCTTTTGACAGATTGAAAGAATCTGAACTGAAAGAAGCTGAACAAGGGCTTGCTTCTGTGTATATGCAGGGATTCCACCTTAGAAACATTGAAAAACAGGTCAATGCGTTTAAGAAGCCTTCCGCATGGAATCCAGACGAACAGACAGCATAAAGGATAATCCCAGAATAACACAGGATAATCCAGATTGAATCAGAAGTCATAAGGTAATGTATTCCTATGGTATAGGATAAAAGTTCACCAAAAGTCAACAGAGAACCTCTGGGGATAAACATAAAATTGAGAATAAAATAAATCGGTCACTAAAGAATAGTCCAGTTGTCCAGACGGAGCAAACACAAAAACATGGACAACAATACAATAGTTCAGATGAATTTGTATTCGTGTCCCTAATCGAAAGGGAGAATACAAAATGGCAAAGAAAAATAACACAAACAATACGAACACTTTACCAGAGCAGGAGTTTAACTTTATTGTATCAGATGTACGCATTCCTCGTATGGTGCCTTTACAGACTCTTGCAGATGAATCTGGTATTTCATATAAAGCACTTTGGCAGATGTGCAAACAGAACAAAATCGTGCATATTAAGTCCGGTAATAAGTTTCTTGTGAATGTGGATAAATTCATTGAGTTTCTCAATACCGGCGAAACGGAGGTTGAGAGCAATGACAAAGAGAGCAACACAGCATAAAAGCAATATCCCTGTTGAATGGGAACAGGCAGAGGGATTTTCAAGGTATCTTATTTCTACTGACGGGCAGGTTTACAGTATCGACAATGACAAAATCTTAAAGCCAAATAGGAATAGTTCTGGTTATGTAAGAGTTCCCTTATACAATGATGAAAATGAGTATAAACAGACTTTGGTTCATCGCTTGGTGTATATGGCTCATGTTGGTCCTATTCCAAAGGGTATGCAAATCAATCATAAGGACGAGGACAAAACAAATAACTGTATTGAGAATCTTGAAGTTGTCACACCAAAACAGAATATTCATTATGGAAGTGCTTCCATTAGACGGAGCGAAAGCGTTAAAAGGTACTGGCAAGAAAAGAGAAAAATGGCCGCTTGTTGATGTGGTATCAGAATTTATACTTTTTGAAACCATGCAAATGAAACCTCAAATGAGTATCAGAAAGTATGCGTAAAAACTTTTGATTATTCTCACAAAGAGTGTGTACTTTTTGAGACTTGCCTGATATGATTAAATCAGAAACGAACAGATGTTCGATAAAGAAATGAGGTGTTCAGATGAACGATAAGTTTAAGAATGACAAGCTAAAGTTTGAGCTTATCAGAAACGCTGATTTGGTGTGTACGGATTGCCTATACAAATATGACGATACGAATATGCCATGCAATGTTTCTAAATGTGAGATGTACGAAGAAAAGCCCTCTACCGTTATTGATGGTGGAAACTGTGATTTATACGATAAGGGGGTGTCGGAATGAAATATGTTGCTTATCATAGGACAAGCACAAAGGACCAGCACTTAGACAGAGGAATTGCAGAACTCACCAAGTATTGTGCTGATAATGCAATTTCTCTGTATAAGGGCAAGGTCTACACAGACCAACAGACAGGAAAGAACTTCAACCGACCACGCTACACAATGCTGAAAGATGAAATTCTTGAAAGTGGTGATGTGCTGATCGTCACAGAGCTTGACCGATTAGGACGAAACAAGGAAGCCACACTAAAGGAATTACGATTCTTTAAAGACAACGGTATTCGTGTTATGGTGTTAGAATTGCCCACAACATTGATTGACCTGTCAGCTATGGAAAACTCAATGGCTCGTATGATGTTAGAGACTATCAATAATATGATGATTGAGTTGTATGCAAGCATGGCACAGGCTGAAATTGAGAAAAAAGAGAAAAGACAGCGAGAAGGTATTGAACAGAAAAAGGCTCGTGGAGAATGGGACGATTATGGCAGACCAAGAGTTATGGACCTTGAAGAATTTGCTACCCACTATCGCTTAGTACAGCAAGGGGAAAAGAAACCATTTGAACTGATGAAAGAATTAGGTATGACGAAGCCGACCTTCTATCGTTACAAAAATCAAATTGAGAAAGGGTGTTAAGAATGGCATCTGTTAAAAGAGTTGAGTACAAAAGCGGTAGAGTTGTTTATCGCATAGTTATCTGTCAAGGATACGATAAAAAGGGAAACAAACTGGTTAAGAATCTTACATATTCAGTCAATCAGTCAGCAACACCCAAACAACAAGAACGAGAAGCGAAAAAGTATGCCATGGATATGGAAGATAAACTGAAATATGGCTACGACTACAACGCAGAAAAAATGTCATTTGAAGATTTTGCATACAAATGGCTTGAGAGTGTTAAAGATAACATTGCTTATGGTACCTATGCAGGATATAAACAGGCATTAGAAAGCCGAATCATTCCCTACTTTAAGGGAGACAAGATTGCTCATATCAAAACACCACACATTGAAGCCTTTTATAGAACTCTGGTTGACGATTATTCCGCAGGTACAATAAAGAGATTTGCTAATGTGTTGAATCTGATTTTTAAGACAGCCAAGCGTTACAGCATGATTGAGAACAATCCTTGCCAAGACGCACAAAAACCAAAGAGAAAAGACGAGGACGAGGGCTTAAAGTTCTTTACTCCAAAGCAAGCATTGATGTTTATGAAATCTCTGGATATGTCATACGAGGTAACCTACAAAGGCCATCAGCGTATTGATGATACAGGTAAACCATACTATGTGAATGAGTACACAGAATCCTATACTGTGCCTACACAATACAAAGTGTTCTTTACTCTCTCATTGTTCTGTGGATTCAGAAAAGGCGAAACACTTGCTTTGCACTGGAATGACATTGATTTTAAGGAAAAGAAAATCTCTATTTCAAAGTCTGTGGGTATGACGGAAAACGGATTTGATTATAAAGAACCTAAGACAAAGAAATCTGTCAGAAAGGTATCTATTCCAGATGATGTAATCCCACTTTTGAAGCAGTATCACTTTGAGTACATACAGACACGATTTAGTCATGGTACTGCATGGCAAGGCGATTTGAGCAATGGCGGTAATCTGTTCATTCAAGCAGACGGAAAGCTTATGGGGCATACAACACCTTATCAGTATTTCACAAAGCATTTACACCGCTATAATGAATGGGTGCAGAATAATCCAGACAAAGCAAAGGCCGAGGGATTAGAGGAATTACCGATTATTCCGCTTCATGGGTTGAGACATTCATGTGCTACCTTGCTTAATTATCTGGAAGTCAACATCATTGAAATATCAAAGACATTAGGACATTCAACCTGTTCCACTACAATGAACATCTATGCTCATAGCTTTGAGGAACAGCAAGAGGAAGTAGCAACAAAGGTAAATGAGTTCTTACGATTGAACGCATAAATAATTGAGAGCCAGAGGAAAAAATCCGAAGGCTCTCATTTAGTCATCATTCATCTTTCAATTCCATGTGGTCAAGGGCATATTGCAAAGCCATGCTGATTAGTTCATTACGAGAACGATTCGTCTTAGCTGCTAAATCGTTATATTCCTCTTGCAAGGCTCTATCTATGCGTATCGTCATGGTGACAGATTTATCTTCTTTGGGTGTTACGATAAATTTCTCCATAATGCAATTCCTCCATTGATTTTAATTACATTATAGTATTGACAAGGCACATAAAACTATGACACAATAGTGAGTTAAAATTATACTGTACTTTTGTGTTACAATCTGCTATAATGGTATTGCTGACGGATTAGTGATTGTTGGCAAGTCCAAGAGTGTTAGGGTGAACAAAATGCAACCAATATTTACAATGCAGTCTGGAGAGTTTGCAGTTGCAGATTATCTATCCAAAAAAATAAAAGGTACTTCTGTTTTTATTCCTGCTTCGGCACAGGAAAAAGGTATTGACTTATTGCTATATCGCTATGACCATGGGTGCAACAAAGTCAACACTATTCAAGTTAAAATGTCCAGAACATATTATAATGACAAGGAAGATTCTGGCTATCCATTCTACTTGTGGTTTAATAGGTTCCCAGTTCAGCAAAACGCAAACTGGTATATACTGGTCGGGATATATGCAAAGCACTCTGATGATGTGCAAAATGCAGGTGCTAAAAGCACGAAATGGGATACGATTATGCTTGCTTTTACAAATAAGGAAATGTCTTTGTTTATGTCAGAAGTAAAGCAGAAAAAAGACCCAACAAAAGATGATAGAATGTTCGGTTTTGGTTTTGATTCAAGTAAAGCAATCTTTCAGACAAGAGGCTGGCCAGAAATTCGAGATATGAGCCGCTATCTCATAGAAAATCGTATTGACGAAATTACGTATTCATTCATTTAGTGGTATCTCATTAAAGAGGTGGTGAAAATGAATACCTACACAAAGTTAACCGCATATTTGCCTATTCTTGAAGCTAATAATTTTGGAAAGTGGATAGTTGATAACGAAAGCAAAGGAACGGTTGAGAGCCCTATACAAATGCCCTATGTAACTTATTCCAGAATGGCGAGACACTTTATAGATGATGTTTACACTTTCGCTGATGAACACCAAGAATACGGCCTATACCGCTACAATGATATTCTGTTTGAAAACGGAATCGAATGGGATAATGCTTCTATGAGAGAAGTTGATACTTCTGTTTTGGACGGAAAATGTATTACAGCCTTGCTTATGGGTGCAATTCGAGCAGATAGGTTTTCAGAGGGAGCGTTACTACACTTTTTTGAGGCAGGCACAATTACAAAATGGCTTAATCGCCTTAAAGAGATAGATGAAAAAAAAGAGTCTTGACTGAAACAAACAGCCAAGGCTCTTTCTTTATACTATTGTTATACTAAACTTATGGCGTGATACGGTGTGATAGGCCGAGTTAGGGAAAGTAGAAATCCCCAAAAGGTAATACGGGTATCACTTATGGAGAGTTATGGAGAGATAGGGCGAGTGCCTGTTAATCTTTTCACAATTCATTTAGACCCAATGCTTCCAGAATATCTAGAAGGAGATGACCAGCGGCTCATTCAGGTTTTGACAAACCTACTGTCAAATGCAGTGAAGTTTACCCCCGAGAAAGGGCATATCAGCTTATCGGTGAAAAAGCTATCCAGTGAGGGGTCACATTGTACTCTTCTCTTTACTGTGACCGATACCGGCATAGGCATCCCTAAGGAGCAGCAAGAGCGACTGTTCTACTCGTTTGAGCAGGCAGAGAGCGGAACGGCGAGGAAATTTGGCGGTACTGGTTTGGGTCTTGCAATCTCGAAAAGAATTGTTGAACTGATGGAGGGCGAAATCTGGATTGAATCGGACGTGGGAGAGGGTGCTAGTTTTCTCTTTACCGTTCAACTGGAGCTGGGGAGCCCCTGGCAGGAGCCCACAGGGAAGAAAGAACTGCTAGATGGACAGCGTATTCTGGTAGTTGACGATGCACCTGAGATTCTTGACTTTTTTCAAGAGGTCTGCGGGACTGCAGGGATTTTATGTGATGTTGCCCCAGATGCTGAGACTGCTCTAACTACCATAGAACAGAGTAATACATATACCGTGTATTTTATCGATTATGTTTTACCTGGTGCAAATGGTCTTGCCTTGGCAAAAGAAATCCTTGAAAAGCAGAAAGAATCTTGTACCGTCATTCTTTTTACCGGCCTGGAGCAGCAGGATATAAAAGAGCAGGCTAGGCAGATTGGAGTCAATCAGGTACTAACGAAACCACTGTTTCCATCCCAAATCCTGGATACTATTAGGAAGAGCATGGAACAGGAGCGGGATACGCCAGATGTCTTTTCGGAAGAGGATAGCTTAGGTGACCTAAAAGGATTTCGTGTGCTGTTGGCAGAGGACATTGAAGTGAACCGGGAAATTGTCCTTGCCGTGTTGGAACCGGCCCAGCTTGTCATTGATTGTGCAGAGAACGGCCGCATAGCTCTCGAGAAATTTAGAGCCGATCCCAGTGGATACGATCTGTTGTTAATGGACATGCAAATGCCGGAGATGGATGGCTGTCAGGCAACAGAAGCTATTCGGGCTTTGGATGGAGAGTATTCCAAGCAGGTTCCCATTATTGCCATGACAGCAAACGTATTTCGAGAAGACGTCGAACGCTGCTTGGCAGCGGGAATGAATGACCACATTGGAAAACCCTTGGACTATGAGGAGCTGATTACCAAATTGAGAGAGTATCTGCTATAATCTGTTCAGGGACAAAAGGGCAGTGACTCATTTGTTTTACACAAGAAGGACGAGAGTCGTTTTTTAAGGGGAACATACAAAATACAGGAGAATGGAAATATAGCAATGATCAGAATCATAAGTGACAGTACCTGTGAGCTCTCTTTAGAGGAGCAGCAGCGTCTCAATATTACCGTAGTGCCTCTCACCGTTCACTTTGGTGAGGAGAGCTTTTATGACGATGGTATTGAGCTGAGCAAGGAACAGTTTTTCTCTAGGCTTGAAAGGGCAGAAGAGCTTCCCACGACGTCTATGGTGCCACCGGAGCGATTTGTTGATGTGTTTCGGCGCTATATTGAGGCTGGGGATGAAGTGCTTGGCATCTTTTTGTCCAGTGAGATCAGTGGCACCTATCAAGCAGCGTGTATGGCAATGGATGAAATCGGCTCGCCCAATATTCATTTAATTGATTCACGCAGTGCGTCCCTAGGTTTAGGGCTTTTGGTTTATGAGTTAGTTAAGCTGCGTGATGCCGGACTTAGCATCGAAGAGCTTGTCAGACAGGGGCAGCTGATGACGCAGAACATTCGTTTTTTGGCGATTGTGAATACCTTGAAATACTTGAGAAAAGGTGGACGCATTTCGGCTGCTAGCGCTGTAGTTGGAGAGATATTGGGAATGAAGCCTTTGGTTACCGTTGTGGATGGGATTATTAGGCCTCTTGGAAAGGCAAGGGGAATGACGGCGGCGATTAAGCAACTCTTGGTAGAAGTGAAAGAAAATTTACCTGATTTGGGCAAACATCAGTTTATGTTTGCAAATTCCGGAGCCCCTGAGCTCATGGAAAAAGCCATATCGCACTTGAAAGATCCTCTAAAATTGAAAGATTGGCTTACCTGCGAGTTAGGTGCGGTGATTGGCACCTATGCTGGTAAGGGCTGCGTTGGTGTAGCCTATATCGCTCGTTCGTAGAAAGGAAAGAGAGACAAAATGGAGATTCCATTTTGTCTCTCTTTTTGCAAAAAAACACCCCCGGTATCCCGGGGGTGCAGAAAATACAAGGATTATGCGGGCTGCTCGGGAAGATCGTGAAGGATACAGCGCCGGCCTTCTTTTCCGTAAATGGTCAGGCACTTGGTGCAGCTAATGCAAATGGACTGGGCACCCTTCTCCAGATGCTTGATGTAGTCTGGTTGGGCAATGAAGGGGCGAGACATGGAAATAAAGTCAATCCCGGCATCCAGAATTTTTTCGGCGCTCTCTAGGTTTCGTACCCCGCCAACCAAAATGAGGGGAATGTTTACAGCAGTGCGCACCGATTTGGCTCGCTCTAGATAATAGTCATAGTTCTTTTGCTTGCCCTGGCCGATCCAGTCAAAGCCAGAAAGCTCAATGGCGTCTGCGCCCAAAGCCTCAAACTGGCGGCAGAAGTAGAGGAGATCATCCGCATAGGCCGCCTCAAAGTCACCGGCGCAGTTGGTGTTTACCTTTACAAGGACAGGATAGTCAGGGCCAACGGCCTCCCGGATTGCTTTCAGGGTGCGGCCAACGAAGCGGAAGCGGTTTTCGGCACTGCCGCCAAACTCATCGGTGCGTCGATTGAAATTGGGATCTAGGAATTGACTGAACAGATAGCCGTGGGCACAGTGGAGCTGTACGCCATCAAAACCCATTTCCTTGGCTTTTTTTGCGGCCTTCACGTGATCATCTACCAGACGATCCATCATAGCGGGGGTGACCTCTACAGTAGGCAGACCATTGCCCCCGTCAACCCCGCCCACAGGACCAAGAGGCCCCTGGGGATTCTCCTCATCCTTGTTCACGAAGTAAACAGCCTGGCCTGCATGGTGCAGCTGCAGAATGTACTTGCCGCCGGCTCCATGAATGGCATCAAGAACGGCCTTTTGGCTTTCATAGTGGGTTTCATTGCAGAAGCCAACTTGAATTTTAGTGGAGCGCCCTTCTGGAGATACATAGTGGTAAGCACTGATGATGAGTGGCACACCGGAGGCAGCCAGCTCCCGATGCAGTTCAACCTGAGGAGGGGTGGCGCTGCCGTCTTTGCCGCCAAAAGGATCTTGGGTGGCAGAACGGATGACGCGGTTGGCCATGGTCAGGTTGCCAATGGAGGCGGGAGAAAAAAGCTTAGAGGACATAAGTCTGGTCTCCTTTTATATCAAATTAATTTTTCGACAAATAGAAGCGAGGATACAATCTATCTTATCTTAACAAAAATGCAAGAAAAAGCAAGAGGAAGAGGGGAAATACATAGGTACTTATAAAAGAATCGGAATGGATTTGTTGATGTTCAAGTGTCCAGGAGAGACAAGGCAGTCCATGGCCAATACCGTCACACCGGCCTCTGCGGCGTTTCGAAGGGCAGCGCCAAAGGCAGGGTGGGTTTCCTCATTGGGCTCAAAAACTCTTGGGGCCTCCATTTGGATGACAAAGCAAATGGTGGCTTCATAGTTCTCTTTCTGACAGCGGATTAGTTCCTCAATATGCTTTACACCTCGAAGAGTTGGAGCGTCGGGAAACCGAGCGACACCATTCTCTTCTAGGGTCACGCCCTTCACCTCTACAAAACCCCGGCGTGGGCCGGCTTCCCAATAAAAATCAAAGCGAGAGCTGCCGTAGGTGACCTCTGGACGTAGAAGGCTGAGATTCGGGACAAAATTCCCCTCCTTGGCCCACTGGGCAAATAGGGTATTGGGGGCTTGGGAATCCATGTT
>JBHAQX010000152.1:0-3654 GCA_041830595.1 Evtepia sp. | reverse complement strand
CCCAAAGGGCTGGGCAAGGGAGCAGATTGAACTCTGGCAGCTTCAAGATATTGAGGATGTGGGGCAGACCACCTGGGGCGATCTTTTATTACATGACAGCAAAAAGATGGCGAGCTATTGGGTGTCAGAACTTTCGAAGGCCATTGCCATGGCTGTGGAAGATGAGCAACTAGTGGTCTATGAAGAAAGTCTCTCCATCAGTCTACAGGGCCTTACCAGTTTTGTGGCCGCCACAGAGTCTGGCTGGGACTATGCTGTGGACTGCGCCGACATTCCCTTTCCCCGACTCAAGGCGGTGCGAGACTGCCAAGATATTGCCAGGCAGGAGAGCATTAAGTCCATCCGTGAGCGATGTAAGAAGGCAGTCGGTCGTCTGTCGGAGCGGTTTTCCGACCACAGCAGTGCTCTGCTCTCGGATATGAAGGTTCTTTTTCCCGCCATGGTTGGCCTGTTTGAGCTGGTAGACGATTTTGAAGCGGCCTTTTCGGCTGAAAAACGGCGCAGAAGGCTGGTAGACTTTACAGATCTTGAGCATCTTTCGGTCCGACTACTCACAGATGAGGATGGAAATCCAACCGACCTAGCAGAGGAGCTTTCCACCCAATTTGTTGAACTTATGGTGGACGAATATCAGGACACCAATCAGGTGCAGAACAGCATTTTTTCGGCCCTATCCCAGAAGGGAGAAAATCTGTTCTTTGTGGGAGATGTGAAGCAGTCAATCTATCGGTTCCGCTTGGCAGACCCTGGGATTTTCTTGGAAAAGTACCATCGATTTTTACCCTTTGAGTTGGCAGAACCTGGCCAGGAGAGAAAAATTCTTCTTTCCCAAAATTTTCGCTCTCGACCAGAGGTCATCGAATCGGTGAACGATGTGTTCCGTTGCATTATGTCAGAAGAGCTGGGGGATATGAACTACACCCAGGATGAGGCCTTGTACCCAGGAGCAAGCTTTCCAGATGGGGATGGCTTTGAAACGGAACTTTTTGTTCTGGATTTTACAGAGCAGACCAAAGAAAAAGAACAGGAACAGAGTAAAAACCAGTTGGAGGCCCAGTTTGTTGCCAATCGGATTGCAGCCATGTTGCAGGAAGGCTTTCCGGTCTCCGGAGAGAACAATGCACTGCGCCCTGTGCAGCCGGATGACTTCGCCATCCTCCTTCGATCTCCTGGACGAGTAAGGCACCATTATATCAGGGCTCTTGGGACCCATGGTATTCCCTGTGCAGGCAGTGGGGATGAGGATTTTTTTGAAACAGTTGAAATCGAAACTATCCTTTCCTATTTGCAGATTATTGATAACCCCTATCAGGATGTCCCCTTGATTTCCGTTCTCCACTCACCTCTGTTTGGCTTTGATGCGGAGCAGTTGGCAAAGATTCGTCAGGCCCAGTCCGGTGATTTTTATACCGCCTTACAGGCTTATACAGAGGGGGGCGATGCTGCCTGTCAAGGGTTTCTCACGGACCTGCATGCCCTGCGCTTTCAGGTGGGGGAATTTAGAAGCCACGAACTGCTGTGGAGTTTGTATCAGAAAACCAAGGCTCTTGAGATTTTTTCCAGTTTGCCCAATGGAACAGAGCGAGAAAAGCGACTTTTGGCTTTTTATGAGTTAGCTGCTCGATTTGAGAGCAGGGGGCACAAGGGTCTCTTCCGCTTTCTTGCCCACCTGCAAAAAATCAGAGAGGCAGGAACTCCGCTGCTCATTGGAAACGGGGAAGAGGCCAAGGGAGTACAAATTCTCAGCATTCATAAATCAAAGGGCCTGGAGTTTCCTATTGTTTTCTTGGGTGGCCTGGGAAAGTCCTTTAATAAAACCGATCTATATAAGCCTGTTCTGTTTCATCAGGAGCTGGGACTTGGCCCAAATGGCGTAGATGTAGAAAAAGGGATTGCCTTTCAGACCATTGCTCGTCAGGCCGTTTCCCATAAGCTTTGGGGAGAACTATTGGCGGAAGAAATGCGGCTACTTTATGTGGCCATGACCCGTGCAAAAGAAAAACTGATTATGACCCATACCCTGACCTATGGACTCTCCGAGCTCAAAAAGCTGGCTGAAGATGTGAGCATGCCCCTCGATCCCCAAGTACTCAAAGAGTGTAACAGCATTGGGAAGTGGGTGATCTTATCTGCCATGCTGCGTCCCGAGGCGACAGTTCTTTACGAGGCGATTGGATCCAAGTCTCTTGCCCCATGGAACGAGTTTTCTTCTCGTTGGCTCATTCACTATCAAAGTGGTCTCTCCGAGGAATCGATAAAAATCAGTTTAGAGACAGAGACTTCCAAGAATGAGGGGATAAAAACAGCATTGGATCCGGAAGAAATCTGGGAGCGGCTGATGTGGCGCTACCCCTACGAATCCCTAAGCTCTGTCCCAGCAAAACTCACGGCAACCCAGCTGATTGAAGAAGAGCAGGCATCGATGGACGATCCAGGCAGGAAACGTCCCGTTGCCAGGCCAGATTTTGCAGCAAAAGCCTTTGGCCTAACACCCGCCCAAATGGGGACAGCTTACCATGTTGTGCTGCAAAACATCTCCCTGGACCGATGTGACCGAAAAGAGGACATTGAAGCGGAACTTGCCCGTTTGGAACAGGAGGCCTTTCTCAGTCCCCAGGAGCGGGGGGTGGTGGATGCCGAAAAGCTGTATACGTTTTTTCAGACGCCCGTTGGCCTGGAGATGCGAAGGGCAAAAGAGCTGCATCGAGAATTTCCGTTCTCCCTCCTCATGCCTGCAAGCCAGTATGATTCCTCTTTACCCGACAGTGAACAGATCTTGCTGCAAGGTGTGATTGACTGCTGGTTTGAGACAGAGGAGGGAATTACCATACTGGACTTTAAGAGCAATCGGATTGGCCCTGGGGAGCTGGAGACAAAAGCAGAGCACTACCGCAAGCAGCTGGACACCTATCGCTACGCCTTAGGTGAGATGGTAAAGAAGCCAGTAAAGCGCTGTGTCATTTGGTTTTTACATCCAAATGCGGGGATTACATACGAATAGAAAACTCGGATGAAAAAAGCTGCAAAAAAGCAAAAAAAGAGCTTGCTTTTTTCTTAGAAGAATGCTAGTATATTAGGTGCGTTTACAAGTGGCGCACAGTGTGTGCCCCGAAGTGAGTAGCCATATTATTATAGAATCAGAAAGAGGTGAACACGCATGAAGGAAGGTATCCATCCCCAGTACGAGGAGACTACCATCAGATGTGCTTGTGGGAATACGATTGAGACAAAGTCAACGCGGAAGGATATCCGAGTGGAAGTTTGCTCCAAGTGTCACCCCTTCTTCACAGGCAAGCAGAAGATGGTGGACACTGGCGGACGTGTCAGCCGCTTCAACAAGAAGTTTGGACTAGAAAACTAAGATGCTCGAGTGTTAACCCGCGCCAATTCCGGCGCGGGTTTTTCCACATTTATAAAGGAATCTGCTCCATATTCCACTTGGGGTTAGGAAAAGCCTGAGCTCTTGTACACGGAACTACAGAGCAAGGAGATTATATGTTAGAAAACAAAAAAACAACTCAAATCAATTTTGCTGTCCTTGTGGGGCTCAATGCCGGAAGTCTTCCAAGAGATGAGAATGCAACCGAGGCAACCATGGAGGAACTGGTGGCTCTCTTGGAAACAGCGGGAGGGGAATGCGTCGGCACGGTGCTT
>JBHAQX010000151.1:0-29188 GCA_041830595.1 Evtepia sp. | reverse complement strand
TTTTTCTGTATAAAAACGGATTAGGGACGCTGAATGTTCTTGGGGAAGTCCAGCTCCTGGAACCAGGGATAGATCTCGGGCATATCCTTGAAGGGGCTCATGGTGAAGTTGTTGGGACGCTTCTCCATAAATGCAGCAGCACCTTCCAGGGAGTCGGGAGCCATGCCCAGGTAGTAGTAGTTCATGGACTCCAGCTTGTGAGCAGTCATGGGGTGGTTGCCCTGTGCGGTCTGGCACTGGAGCAGCATCTGACGGCAAACAGCAACGGAAACAGGTGCGCAGTTGTCTCTGATCATCTCAGCGATCTCAACAGCACGAGCATAAACCTGGTCAGCAGGCACAACGTCGTTAACCAGACCGGAAGCCAGAGCTTCGTCAGCCTTGATCAGACGGCCAGTCAGCACCCACTCCATAGCCTTGGAGAAGCCAACGATCTTGGGCAGATACCAGCTGGAGCAAGCTTCGTTGAAGAAGCCACGGCGAACGAACACGAAGCCCATCTTAGCATCTTCGGAGAGGATACGGATGTCCATGGGCAGAGTCATGGTTGCACCGATGCCAACAGCAGCGCCGTTGATAGCAGCAATGACAGGCTTTCTCATGTGGAACAGGCTGATGCCGTTGGTGCCGCCGGTGTCACGTACAGTCTCCATGGGAGTGTCACCGAAATCAAAGGGATCGCCAGCAGCCAGGTCAAAGCCAGCGCAGAAAGCAGGCTTCTTGGTGTTGGGGTTACCGGTGAAGATAACAACGCGGACTTCGTCATCTTTGTTTGCTCTGTCAAGAGCAGCATTGATTTCAGCAGCCATTTCGTTGTTGTAGGTGTTCATCAGCTCGGGACGGTTCAGAGTAATTGTGAGGATGCGATCTTTGATTTCATATTTTAGGGTATTGTATGACATAGTAAGATTCCAACTCCTTCATAATTTTAAGATGATTTCGGTGTGTAGGTAAACATTGGGCATGGAGCCTTTGATAACGCTCATACTCTTGACTCAGAGAGTTAGGCACCAAAGTACCTCTGGCCGTCGATTGCCCCCCATACTCTCTGCAAGTTTTCATTTCCACCCCCCTTTTTTAGGCAAATTCTGCAGGTATAAATAAAAACTCACGTAGCTTTGCTTCTATATCACAACTTTATGGGTAGCAGCTAGAAAAACCAATACCAACGAAGTCAGAAATATAAAAGCCTTTTTCTCTAAGATGACCATGCCCTTGGCTTCGACAACTTAAGTATAGCAACTTTTTCTGCAAAATGCAATATGCTATACCATATAATTATAGATCCGCTATATAGAAGATCTCTTTTTGTTGCTATTCACTAGCCTTGCCGTTGCCCACACCGTGCTTAACTCTGTCATGCTCCTCCGAGCGCTTGGCGTTGTTAAAGCGATCCAGGGTACCGACCAGGTAACCCGTAATACGACGAATGCGCTCAAAGGGCACACCGTCCTCTTCTTTGCGGCCGCAACCAGGACACTGGTCGCCGATGATACCGGAGAAGCCACAGACAGGGTCTCGGTCAATGGGATGGTTCACCGAGCCATAGCCGATGCCTTTCTCCTTCATGCAGCGAATCACATCTTCAAAGGCATCTAGGTTCTCTGTGGGGTCACCGTCCATTTCAATGTAACTAATGTGTCCGGCATTGGTCAGTGCATGGTAAGGGGCCTCAATGTCAATCTTATCGTAGGCGGAGATGGGGAATCCTACGGGCACGTGGAAGGAGTTTGTGTAGTACTCTTTGTCGGTAATGCCCTCCATGCTGCCAAAGCGCTGCTTGTCCATGCGGACAAAGCGGCCGGAGAGGCCTTCTGCCGGGGTGGCCAGCAGGGTAAAGTTCATGCCCCGCTTTTTGCTCTCCTCGTCCATACGTTGGCGCATATGGCTGATAATCTCCAGGCCCAGCACCCGGGCACGCTCACTCTGTCCGTGATGCTCACCCAAAAGGGCGGTCAGGGTTTCGGCCAGGCCGATAAAGCCCATGGAGAGGGTTCCGTGCTTAATCACCTCTCGCACCTCATCATCCCAATCCAGCTTGTCCGAGTCCAGCCATACATGCTGGCCCATGAGGAAGGGAAAGTTGCGCACTTTCTTCCGGGCCTGAATTTCATAGCGTTCCAGCATCTGATCGATGCAAAGGTCAATCTTCCGATCCAAATCCTCAAAAAAGATCTGCACATCCCCCTTTGCCTTGATGGCAAGGCGGGGCAAATTGATGGTGGTAAAGGAGAGATTTCCTCTGCCAATGGAGATCTCCCGAGAGGGATCATACACATTGGCAATCACCCGGGTACGGCAACCCATGTAAGAAATCTCGGTCTCCGGCTGGCCCTCTTTGTAGTACTGGAGGTTAAAGGGGGCATCCTGGAAGGAGAAGTTGGGGAACAGACGCTTTGCACTGCAACGAATGGCCAACTTGTACAGGTCGTAGTTGGGGTCCTCCGGATTGAAGTTCACCCCTTCTTTGACTCGGAAGATCTGAATGGGGAAGATCGGCGTCTCCCCATTGCCTAGCCCCGCTTCTGTGGCCAGCATCAGGTTTTTCATGACCATGCGCCCTTCTGGGCTGGTGTCCATACCGTAGTTGATGGAGGAGAAGGGCGTCTGAGCACCGGCACGGGAGTGCATGGTATTCAGGTTGTGAATCAGTGCCTCCATGGCCTGGTAGGTTGCCCGATCCGTCTCCTTGCAAGCTCTGTAGTGGGCAAACTCCTGGGCCTTTATCATGTTCTCTTCGTCGCCATAGCGCTCCACCAAGTAGGGAAGCTCCTCGGCAAAGTAAACATCACAGTTCTCCAAGGTGGGGTATATCCCTGTCTCCGCCTCAATGCGCTCAATGATCACCCGCAGTTCCTTTTCTGGGTCTTCCTGCTCTGCCAAAAGCATCAGGGCGCGGGCTAGGTTCTGGCGATAAATACGAATGAATGTCTTACACACACCGTCGGCCATGCCATAGTCAAAATTCTGTACCGACTGGCCGCCGTGCTGATCGTTCTGATTGGACTGAATGGCAATGCAGCCCAAGGCGGCATAGGAGGCAATATCGTTGGGCTCACGCAGGGTGCCATGGCCCGTGGAAAAGCCCCCCTTAAATAGGGTCTTCAGATCAATCTGGCAACAGGTGGTGGTCAGGGTGAGAAAGTCTAGGTCATGGATGTGAATGTCGCCCTCTCTATGGGCTTTTGCATGGTCGGGATTCAGTACAAACATATCATAGAACTGCTTGGCACCCTCAGAACCAAACTTCAGCATAGAGCCCATGGCCGTATCGCCATCAATGTTGGCATTCTCTCGCTTAATATCACTCTCGGCTGCTGAAGAAAAGGTAATATCCTCGTAAATCTTCATCAGTCTTGTGTTCATTTCCCGGGCACGGCTGCGCTCAGAACGGTAGATGATGTAGGCCTTGGCGGTCTGCACATAGCCGTTATCCATCAAAACCCGTTCTACCAAATCTTGCACATGCTCCACGTCGGGAGTCGCTTCACCCTCCACCTCTAGGATCGAGCTCACTTCTTGTGCCAAGCGGCAGGCAGTCTCCTCATGGCCTGGTTTATAGGTTGCTCGAAAGGCTTTGTCAATGGCCTCTGCAATCTTTTCCTCATCAAATGGGACCAATCGTCCATCCCGTTTTCTTATCTGCTTCACCATTGTCTTCATGGCGGTGCCCTCGCTCTCTATGCGAATCTCGCTTAGATTTTTTAACTGCTCTGGTGGCAGTGCGCCCCTTTCTGACCACAATATATTGTGGTCAGAAAGAAGCGCAACCACATCATATCACCATTAAACCTCTAGCGTCAAGGTCTACCCCTTAAAAAACTGCACAAAAAAACCCGACAGGCAAAGAGGGCTACCGTGTCGAATTTCGTCAGGGAAAGGGCTTTCCTCTCTATTCTCTGGACTTGGAGTTTTTCCCTTTTTTTCGAAAGATTCGCTTTTCTGTGTATTCTAGGGAAAGGGGGCCTGTTTCCTCCCCCTTTCCTCTTTTTCCTTCTTACTTTGTGCAATTTGTCAGGAACCTTCTCACTTTACAAACGCTTCTAGTTCTGCCCAGGTAAGGTTCCGGTTTTCGATTTCCTTCCAGCTGGAAAGCTTCTCTTCCAGCTCCCGCCAAGTGATGTACCAGAACAGATACTCAATCTGCAAATGGCAGGGCAGAATATCTTCGATGATCTGCTTCGCCTCTGGAAAGTTCTTCGGAATGCCTGGAACCTCTGGAAATACCACGCCAATGTGGTCGGCTTTTTCCAGTTCCACCGCCTGGGCCACAAGTCCACAGCCGGAGAGGTTATCGTTAATGGCCTCCAGGGTAAAGCTGTGGTCCTGAATGCGCAGCAGCGCCGCCAGGGCCCGCCGCATATCCTGGGGCGTTGTTGCGGCAGGGCTTTTTGCCAAAAGGGCAGCAATCCTTTGAAGGCCTAGCCCCTGAGCGGTCTCCAGGTTCATCTCTCTCTGGATCTCTTCCAGCTGGGCCATGCAGGCATCCAGGGCTTCACCGGCGCTTTTCAGCTCCGCCCATTGAAAGCTTCCTTCCCAGCGGTAAATTTCAAGAGGGCTGAGCAGCTTGCGCATTCTCTCTGCACTGCTCATGTGGTTACCTCTATGGAAAGGCTGCCTAAGAGGTATAGTCGGCCAGGCACCGCGGGCAGATCTGTCGCCGGAGCGGTAATGCTGTAGTTCTCCACCCCATCGATGGAAAACACCAGCTGCCCCAACTGGGCTCTGAGAAAGGCCTTGCCCAAGCGCCGCCCATCAAAATAGTCCAGCAAAGCCTGAGTGGCTTCTTCCTTTACTTCCTGGGCATTGCGTCCCAAGGAGACCGTTAGGCGCATGGATACGGGAACCACCTGCTGCACCGGCCCGATTACCTTTACATTGACGGCAATCTCCCGCAGCTTTTGCAGATGTGCCTCTACTGCTTGAATCAGCTCAGCGCTGGGCGTTCCCGCTCTTTGGGCAATGGCAACATCCACCGTGCCAGGCCCTCGGTTTCTTGCCAGCACATTGGCCGCCGCCACCGGGGCAAAGCTTAAGGCTTCCCGCTCATAGTAGGCAGCATTGGCCCCATTGGGCATACGGCGAAAGCTATCCAGCACCCGCTCCCGCAGGCTGGCATCCTCTTCCCGGTCCGCCCCACCTACAAAGGCCTGTAAGTTTAAGCAGCGGCTCACCCCCACCGGGGCCACGGACATGGCCCAGATGCTCTGGGGCGGCACATTGCCGCTCGCCCCCGCTTCCACCGCCTGGGCGGGAATATCCACATAGGTGGTCCCCGCCAAAAGCACACCGGCCTGAGTTGTCTCAAAGGCAACCTGGGCAGCAGTCATGCAGAGGGTTCCCTTTGGAATCTCCAAGTTGGTCTGGCGGGCCTCCTGGGCATAAAAGCGAATCGTCCCCCCGGCTTTTTCTGCCTCGTTTCGGGTAATGCTTCGCAGTGCTCCATGCTTGTCTAAATAGTCCCCCGTTGCCGTCTGGGGAAAGCACTGGAGCAGCGTCCAATGATTTTGCACATAGAGTCCATACAACTCTGTGGCCAGGGTGTACAGGCGCAGGGAGAGTTCTCCCGTCTCTTCTAGAGGGGTTCCCGTCTCTCGTACCCAGGCCTCCCGCATTTGCTCATAAATTTGGCTTACGCTTTTCATTCTTCACCTCGTCTCTCTGTCTCAAGAAAAATCGGCAGGCTCTTTCCCTGCCAGCGCAGCAGAACACGCAGCCCCTTTTGTCCTTCGTCCCAATAGACTTGCTCCACTGCAAGGTCTTTTTCCCCGGCCAGAGCCTCCTCCACATACTGCTTGGCCAAGTCCCCCCGGCGGGATGCTTTCTCCTGGGCCAGCGTGTAAATTCTACTTCCCAGTTCCGGCAGGAGGGGAAAGGCCCCCCGACGAGCCGTCAGCTGAAACAGGATGCGATCCACCACCGCCTGTCCACCCTCACTGGAACAAAATCCGCCTTTTCCATTGGGGACATCGTCTCCATTTCTCAGTTGCATGCTCAGCCCTCCTTCGGGGGCGGACTGGAGAGGAGCTTCCCATTGGCGTATATCGCTCCGAACAGTTCAATCCTTCCATCCCTACGCAAATGGATGCCGCTTTCATCGGTAACGGAAATCCAGATCTCTCCCGGCTGCAATTGGCGCTGTGTGCCCTCTTCTTCCCCCAGCAAACAGGGTTCCTGGGCTTCGCCGGCTTTCATCACCAGTACGGTGTTTCCCTCTCGGGGTCTCCAATGGTATCCCCCCGGGGCAATGAGTTTTGCTCCCCTGCGCTCCTGGGACAGGAAAATCCCCACGGTTTCTCCCGATAGGGTCACCTCACCCAGCTGGGCCGACTCCGTCTCTGGGGCTCTTCGTTTATTTTGATTTGATGATATCCACATACGGTCTCCTTCCTCTACAGCAGCACATCGGGGGGTGCCAAGGTAAGCCTTGTTTTGGTCCCCTGCCCGTCTAAGGTAACGGCACTCTCCACCACCCGCCAAAGGCCCGTAATGGGCCAGGCGGTATTTTCTACGGTTAAGAGCTCCCCTGGAAAGGCCGCAAAGGCGGTCCCCACCGTAAGCGCAATCTGAAACAGCTCCTGCTGTGATTTCTTCAGCTGAAATTCTCCATTGTAGCGCATGGCCTGATAGCTGGTTTTCCTCGGTACGGAAAGAACCCGAGAGCAGGAGCCTCCCCGCCGACGAAAATCGGCATTCTCTACCTCCTGCACCCCTTTGGTCACCTGGTTCACCACCTGCACCTTAGACAGTACCCCATAGCGTTTATGGCGCAGTACAACCTGGGTGAGAGGCAGCTTTTTGTCCAGCTTTCGATCCGGCGCCTGGGAGAAGGGGGTAAGCAGCAGGGTTCCATAGCGGTCAACCCGGGGCGTTACCCCTGCATGATAGCGGGCAAACTGATAGAGCACCTGCCAGCAGCTGCTCCCTGTGGCGACGGAAAAGCCCGCTACGGGAGTAAGGTAGCCCTTCTCCCCCACGGAAATGCCATAGGGTGTGACATAGCGCCGCAATATCTCATCGATGGTCGCCACACCAAAGTCTGCGCCCATGGCCTCATTGTCCAGAAGTCTGGCCTGCATCCCCCTGCCGCTGATCTCCAACTGAGCCCCCATCTCTCCCCAGCTGCAGATACACTCATCCAGAAGCCCGACAAACACTGTCTGCCCTTCCTGCTTTACCGTCACCCGGCAAATCTCCGGCAGCAAATCCTCCTGCCCCTTCTGCCAAGGGCAGGTAAAGGAAAAGCCATCGCAGGGAAAACCAAGCCCATAATCAATGCGCCATTTGGTGGCCTTGGGCAGGTAGTAGTCCTGCCCGTTCCATAGATGTGCAATCCACTGCGTCATGCCACTCTCACCCGCTCTCCCCCATAGATCAGGTTTGGGTTTTTAATTTGGGGGTTTAGCTCCAACAGGCGAGCCAAGGTAATCCCATACTGCTGGGCAATGCGCCAAAGGGTGTCCCCTTTTACCACCGTGTGGTAGCGGGCCCCCTCCTGGCTGGCGCCCCCTTCTTTTCCGCTTGTCACTGCCACCACGGGCTGCAGGCTCTTTTCATAGCCGTCAAAATCCTCCCAAAAGGTAAAGCGGTAGCGAACATAATCCGGCCGCGGCTCCTGCTGTAACGAGAGCTCAACAAAATAGGCCTTCGCCCCCTGCCACACCGGATGCACCAGAATGCCAGGATCTTCTTGGTAGAAAAGGGAGGCTAGTTTTTTAAACTCCTGGTACGCTCCTCTTCCCGTAAACTCCCCCTCTCCCTTCATCACTCTCTGGGAAAGCCCCAGGTTCTGAAGGGTGTAGCGCCCAAAGGGCACCTTGTGCAGCACCATTTTTCTCTGGTACTGAATGGTATAGGTGCGGGGATTGTGGGGCCAAATATAGTCTTTGTATTGCATGGGTGCTAACTTCACAGTCATCCCCTCCTATCTATAGTATAGTAAAGCCGCCATCGTAGCGGCGGGCATCCCGTTCAAAGCAGCGGTCCAGCTCCTCTACCGTCATCCCCTCTCCAAAGGAGGATTCCATCTCCTCAAAGGGCCTCTGCTTTTCGGTTCCCCCATAGGAAAAAAAAGACGCCTCTTGGCGGCGGTTTTCCACTTGCCGGTACAGGGCCACTGCCCCTTTTTCACTTCCCTCAGCTTTGGACTTAAGCATCTCTAGGGCTACCCGCTTTGTTTCGAAAAAGGGTAGCTCCTGCTTCCACAGCTCCGACGCAAGCCCCTCTCCCAGCTCTGGTGCCTCTCCTTTGTCCTCTGAAGCAGGCAAGATCTCCTCCTGTGTGGACAAGGTTTCAACCGACAGCGTCTCTTTCTGAGGCTTTTTTTCCGTCTTTCGTCTCTGCAGGGGCAGATAGGGCTCTGGCAGCACAGCCTTTTCGTTGCTCTCTTCTTCCTCTTCCTCCTGGCCATGAAGCAGCCAGGCGATATAATCCATCATAGCCTCTCACCTCCCCCAAGGGTTTCAAACCGTTTCAGGTCAAAGCTTTCATTTTCACTGGCAGACCAAGCATCTGCGATGCTGCCGCAAACCGGACAGGCATCTCCCTTCGCCTTTTCCTGGCAGGAAAGGCAAAGGCGATTCACCGCCGCCTCATCGTCCAGCATCATATGGAGCAGGCACCACAGGTAGTCCCGCCCCTTCATCTGCTTTACCCTCTCTTCCGTGGGGAGCGCTCCAAACAGGCGGAGCACGCGCCACTTAAGGCGCTCCTCCGGCGCGTGCTCCAGGCTTTTTTTAGCCTGTCCAGCCTGCCCTGGCTCTCCTGTAAGCCCGGGTTCACTTCCCGGTCAAACATGGCCCACCGCTGGGCTAAAGACTGAATTTGCGAAACGGACAAGCGCTCCAGCACCTGTCTTCCATTCTTGCAGATTGGTTTCCCCCTCTTTTCCCACGCCTTGGCAACAATGCAGGCGTTGGCACAAAGGGCACTGTCTGTCCCCAGCTCGGTGCAAAGTTCCTCGGCCTCCTGCCGGGCCTCTAGCACACAGAGGGCGGAGAGCAGACGCAGCTGGGTTCCATCCTCCAGTTCCATGGTCTGGGGCCCGCTTAAAAGAAGGGCCTCTTTCTGATTTCTCATGGCCCTGTCTCGAGGCGTCTGGCCGCCACCACCGTGATCTTCTCCATCACCGTAGCGCCTAACGTCCCCGTCTCGCCAATCTGGCTCCACTGACAGTCGGAGTAGATAATCCGTCTGTCCGGCTTGCAAATCACCAGGCTAAAGTTTTCCATATCATGAAAGTTTAGCCCGTCGGAAATGGCGCTGTCCGTAGCGTAAAGGCGATTTAACACAATGGTGTGCTTGCTCTGACCGGGAATGGTCGCCACCGGCTCCGACTCACCGAAGGCCTCAATGGTGGAGCTGGTTTTGGTGGTCTGTGCCTGGTAGCTCTGCACCACCGCCACCTTTCTGCCCTCTACCTCCAAATAGATATCGCTGCTGGTTGGAAATCCTTTGATTCTCATGGTGCCCCTCCTTTAGACTGTGATCTTGGCTGAGAGCCAAATCTGGTTTAGACCGTGGGCCACGGTAAAGGAGAACTCCACCAGACATACGCTGGGATTGTCCGCCACCGCCTTGGTTGCCACCTCGCCATAGCCGGTGATAATCTCCCGGTTTCTCTTTTCCTCCAGCTCCAAAACCACTTGGGAGCGAATGGCGCTGCGCACCTGCTCCGTGTTCTTGCTGCGGGTAAAGCGGCTGCGCAGGGCATTGCGCACCGTGGGAATCACATCGTCCACAATGCGAATGGTACTCAGTTCCCGCCAAGTGGCGTCACTGCTGCCCCCGGTCTTTGTGCGGGTTGTCACTCCTCGAATGACCATACTGTCCCCGCTCACCGTCTCCACCACCGTTACCCCGCCGCGAATCAGGGCATCCAAAGCCTCTTCGCCAAAGCTCCGGCTCACGCCCTCAATGCCTCGCAGTACCGCACCGCCCAGGGGCACCGCCGGGTCTGTCTCCCCCACAATGGCCCCCGCCACGGCCGCAGCCAGTCTGGCTCCGCCCTTGTCCCCCACAGCCTCGGGACCTACCAAGACCACTCGCTCGCTGTTCAGAGCTCCGGCCCGGGCAATCAAATCCCCTTCGCTCTCTCCCTCTGCTCCAAAGACCACAGCAATGCGCTCTTTGCGCAGGCCGGAGGCCTCTTCCACGGCGCTCTTCAGCTTTTGCTGCACGCTACTTTCGGCGCTGTCGCACAAGAGGACCGATAAGTCCTCCTGCTGATTCAGTGCGGCAAAGGCCCCCTCATAGTCCGCCTCTTTTTCCACTGCCACTGCCGCCACACCGGAGGCACCGTTGCGAAACAGCAGGGAAATCATCTGGCTCAGTAGACTCTCTTCTCCAAACATCCCCTTGGCCTGTTCTCCGCTGTATAGGCGCTCTACCTTGCCTTTTTTTCCTTGTTCACATTGGGCCACAAGGCCCACAGTCCCACCGCTCCGGTTCCCCGAAACGAAGGAGGATGCTCCATAGTTGGAATACACCCCAGGTCTTTCATGGCTCGTCAGATTGTTCAACTGTAATACCACCTCTCACTTCAAAACTCAAAAAGCTACCCTCTTCATCCTGGGCAGAGTAGAGTAGCCCCTCACATAGAACGTCCCCCTCTGCCTGAAAGAGATCACTCTCCCGGTCATAGCTGCCCTTACCAAAGGAGAGTTCCTTCACCCAAAGCCCCGCCGGCCCCTCCTGGGAGAAGGCCTGGGCCAGCTGGTCCATCAGCTCCCTTAGCCCTTTTTCTCCCTGGCTGCGGGGACTGTATAGCTCCAAAAAAATCCGAACTTCCGTTTTCTGTCCATAGCGCTCCTCCCAGCGGTGCAGGGCCTCATCATAGCGGTCTCCCAAGTAGTTTTGAAAGCCCGCCTCCTCCGCCACAAGACTTTGAATGCCCGCCACCACCAGTGGCTTTGTCAGTCTCCCCCTGGCCCGCTCTGGAAAGGCCTCTTGGGCCTTCACTCCCTTGGCAGTAAGAAACGCCGTCAGCATCTCCTGTAGGTAAGCGAGTTTGGTCATAGAACCGCCTCCTCTCGTACCGTTAGAATCCCCCGCCAGTGGCTTTTCTCTCTCCCACGATACACCAGTTGGGCAAAGCGAATCTCATAGTCCTGGCCCTCGCAGGAGAGGTATAAGGCCTTTGATACATCCACCTCAGCCCCACCCAGGTAGAGAAAGCTCTCCTCCTGCACAAGGCCCAGAGAGGTGGGCACATATTGCCGCCCACCGTCTCTTTTCTGGGGCAAGGGCTGGAGAAAGGCCCGGGTCAACTGCCCCTGCTCCTCTTCTCCAAAATAGAGCCGCACCGTTCTTCCATAGCGGTCCAGGATTCTGGAAAATGCATCTCTTCCCATCTAGCCCCTCACCCCCCGAAAGACAAAGCCCTCATCCTCCACATAGGGTGCCATCACCGCTTCCGCCTCTCTTTGCAGCTGCCGGCCCTTCACCTGACGGGCGGCCTCTCCACCGGAATGCACCGCAATATCGCCCGCCCGGAAGGAGACGGGCTCCCCCGCCCCCAATCCGGCTAAAAGACCGCTCAAGGCCGTCCAGGCACAGGCAGGAATCATCGCCCCTGCACAGTCCTCGGGTTCCAGGCCACTTTTCAGGCGATTGCCCCAGCGGATAAAGGCCTCTTCACACAAGCATAGGAGCAGGGTCTCCTCTTCGTCTTCCAGAGCCGTGCCCGCAAAGGCTTTCGCCATTGCAACAATTTCTGAAATCATGGCAAGCCTCCCTTTCTCTCAGGGCCTTAGCCCAGCTCCAGCACCTTTGCCGCCTCAGGGAAGATTTTTGCAAAGCCGGAAATGCTGGTCACCGCCGCACGCTCCAACTGGCGGTCAATGAGCTTGTCGTATTCCACCATCACATCACTGCCACGAATCAGCTCCAAGGCATAATTCTTGTCCAGGCCGATCACCGTTCCGGCAGGCACCGCTCCGCTGCGCAGCAGCACCGCACCCATAGGTGTCACCATCTGGCCGCTGCCCTGAAAGTCCAGGCCGCTTACCGCCGGATGCTGCATCTCCTTCATCTTCAAAATGGTGCTCATCACTTCACCGCTCACCAAAAGGGTGTTCATGGTGTAGGGATCAAACTGATTCCAAAAGTCCACCAAGGCCTCATAGGAGAGGGTGCCGGCCGTGCCGCCAATGGGACCCGTGCCCACCTTCAATACCTTGGCGGGGTTGCTGTTCCCATCTCCGTTTACGATCACATCAATGGCATCCTGCAGGTGCATACGGTTGATGTAAGCACCAATCTGGCGCAGGGTCACCGCAAAGGTGTCCAGTCGCTGAAAGCGAATGGCCTCATAGGAAGCCACCAGCATACGCCCCCTCTTGTGGAGCTTCACCAGGTTTTCCTGGGCACGAATTTCCGTCTTTGGAATCTCCGCGCCCTCGGCCACAAATTTCAGTTCCTTGTCCTTCTCTGTGGGTACAGAGCTGATGGCACGGTAATCCATGCCGTCAAAGCGGGTTTCCGCTGCGGTAATCAGGGGGATGAGGTTACTCTCCTCCATGCCCTGGCGCACCGCACGGGATACAAATTCCGGAAACAGCACGGCCGATTCCCAGCTGGCAAAAAACTTGCTCACCACATCGCAGCCCGCGCCCTTCACCTTAATATCAAAGCGCTTGAGCTGTCTCTGATACGCATCCAAATTTTCAAGGCTGGTGCCTCTATACTGCTCCGAGGGATCCGCCTTCTCCAGTACCTCTGCAAAAGAGCTTCCCGTCTGGTTATACATGCCCTTGTCTAGCTTTACATTCTCAAACTGATATGCCATCTTCCCATCATCCTTTCTGTTTTAACGAATTAGAGGTAAAAGCCCACGGTCTTTGCAGCCGTGTCCACATTTACCACCAGGCAACTTTTGCCTGCTGCCAGGGTTTTCACGCCGCCCTGGCCATTTGCCGCCAGGTTCACCCAGCCTAAGGCTGGGGCTGTGCCGCTGTAGGGCAGCTCCATGTAGCCTCTCACCTGCACCGCCGCAATGCCCCGGCGCACATGGAGGGCAACTCCTACGGGCACCACACCGTCGGCGGCATCGGCCACCTGATTGTTTCCGCTCATCCCTACGGGATACCCGGTGGTCACCTGGGTACCCTCCTCAAAGCTGAGCACTGTCTCCTGGGTTCCATAAAAACCTACACTCATGAAAAAATCCTCCTTTTATTGTTCGGTAAAGTGTCTCTTCACCTATTAAATACGGAAAACCGCATCTTCCGCCACTTTTTCCTGCCCCTTTGTCTGGTAGCGCAGCTGGGGCGCTAGGGGAAACTTTTTTTCCGCCGCCACCTGAAACGCCGCTTTCATTGCCCAGAGCTCCTCCGGACTCAGCTTTTCACAGATGGCCGCAAGGCTCTGGGACTCCATCCCCTCCTGGGCCAGAAGACCCAAACGCACCGTCTCCCCACGCAGCTGCTCCAGATAGGCCCGCCCTAAGCGGGCCTCCTCCTCCATTTGAGAAAAGCTCTTTGCCAGGGCCTCCCCTTCCAGCTTGGCCAAATGGGGCCGATCCTTTGCCCAGTCCCCCAGGGCCTTCATCACCCCGGCCCGTACTTGGGCGGGCACCGCCACAAAGGACCATTCGTAGGCATCGGTGGGATCTGTCAGCTTTGCCACACAGCGTTTGCCCCCATACTCTCGGCCCTTCACATGGCTGCATAGCTGACGATTGTTCATATCGTTGCCGCAGATGGAGCAGAGGCAGGCCCCCACGGAGCAGGAAACGCTTACTTCCTTCTTAATGCCCCCCTCAATCTCTGCAATCAGGCTCTCATTCTCCTCATTGCGCAGCATATAGGCATAGCCTTTGAGAAAGCAGCAACTTTCGCCGCTCTCCTCCACCAGCCCCGCCTCATCCACCACCTGGGTGCGATAAATGCGGGCCGTCTGGTTTTTTGCACTCCACTCATGGTCAAAAATGCCACTTTTCCCCACAAACATAAGGGCCAGCTGCTCCAGGGCTGCCCGGTCAAAGTATTCTCCGTCTCGATCCACCTGGTTGTCACACAGTCGTACAGAAAATAGGTAGACCTGCTCCTTGGTTAAGGGTGTCTTACTCTGGAGGTTCATGGCCTCCAGCTCCCGGTTTAGCTGTTCTTCCTCTTGGGCTCCCACGCCCACCACCGCTTCTTTTCGTAAGATCAAGCTCTCTTCGCCTCCATTTCGTCGTTTTCCAGTTCCAGCCTTCTGGCCTGCTGGCGGTATAGAAAGGCCTTGGCCTCCTCCACCTCATCCTGCAAATTGATGTCGTCCCATCGAATCTCCACCTTGGAGTCGTAGCCCTTCATCCGCAGCCATAGGCGGCAGATTTTTTCTAAGGAGGGCGTCACCGTGCGGCGCAGGGCGGTTAGCTCACTGGTCATCATGTCCGCCTGCTGAGAGCTCATCCGCTCGGTGGAAGACCAGTTCAGTCCCAGCATAAAGGGCGGTATTCCTGTCTTGGCAATCAGCTGCTCAATGATGAGCCGCACCGGCACCTGGCAGTCGGGAATGGTGGCCTCAGCCCCAATCACCTTAATTTCCACATCACCGATGGACACAAAGTCCCGCACCGCCCCGGATCTGCTGGACTCCATGGCCTTGGACCACTCGCTGGCCAGCATCTGGCTGCGCTCTCGGGCCCGACCGGCGTCCATGCCCTCTTCCCCCGGCTTGTAGACCACAGAAAAGCGCACATTCCCCGCCCGCTCCCAGTTGAGACCCACCGTCTGGTAGATTTTCAGCAGAATGTTGGATAGAAAGGGGGTCGAGCGCAGCAGGGACACCCCATAGGGGTTCTCCGTGCTGGGGCAGTAGGGGGTAAAGAGGAGCAGCTCCTGCCAGGGCAGCTCCTGGGGCTTCTCCCCATCCCGCTTTAGGCAGAGGGTCATCTCCAGGGGTACCCCCTCCCCTTTTACTTCAATGTCCGACACATCCCCGCACAAAACCGCTGCAATGTCCTGACCACCCGGCTCCAGCACGATTTCACCCACCGCCCGGCCGCAGGTGAGCAGGCTGTCTAAATAGCCATCTAAAAAACTCTGTATGCCCACCTGATTCCAGCCGGTTTTCACCGTGCCTAAAAAGTGGTTCAGCTCCTCCTCCACCTGACGGCTGGGGCAGCATGCCCGCACCCCGCCCGCCAGACGAATGAGTTTTAGCATGGCAGCATCCACCACAGGCACCGCCTCTCGAATGGCCCGATACAGAGCAAACTCCGGGCTATGCAGGGGGATGTATCCCTCCAACAGCCCAAAGGGATGGGCCTGAGCCGGCCGCAGCTGGACCTGACTCACAGGCTCCGGCCTCTCCCGGGCCGGTTTTTTCTTGAACAACGCCATTGGCATTCCTCCCGTTTCAATTTATTGCAAGGGGCGCTCCACCACAGCCGCATAGAAGGCATCCTCCCCCGATGACTCCAGGGCCGTCATCACAAAGTAGCGAATCTCATCCATGGCGTGGTCAAACTGCTTTTTCACCTGGTCCCTATCCCCTTCTTTTAGGTCCCAGCAGTAGGCGGAGAATTCTCGAATGGCCTCGGTGCAAGCCTCACAGATCACAATTTTCCCCTCCCGTAGCGCCTGAGCCGTCCGGCGTATGCCGGACAGCACCTCATTTTTTGCTCGCCGCACCGGCAAGTTTTCCCGGCGCAAAGCCTCAATAAAGCTGGCCGCCGATGGGTCTACAATGACAAAGTCCAGACTGCGCCCCCCTGCCAGCTCCAATAGGTCGGATACATACTCCCCATCGGTTTTCTGTCGCCCGGCACCTCTGGCATCGTAGTAGTACTCCGCCACCCGGTACCAGACGCCATCCCGCAAGCCCCATAGACCCATGGCCGTTGGGTTAATGGTTCCATAGTCGCAGGCAATCCCCCAGCGGGAAAAGCCCTCCTTTGGTGCAGACTTTACAAAGCTCTCATCAAAAAAGTCATAGACCAGCCCCTCCGCCGCCGTCCACTCTCCCAGAACAAAGCGGCGGTAAAAGGCCCCATGAAAAGCTCTCTCATAGCGCTGCCTGGTCTCTTCCGATAAGCTGGGATTGTCCTCCATGGAAAAGGACAGGTAGAGGGCCCGCCGCTTTTTGGCCTTGCAGATCCATTCCTGGTAAAACCAGTGGTAAGGCCCCTCCGGGTTGCAGGAGAACCAAAACCTGGCTCCGGTCACCGAACAGCGGGCCAAGGCCTGCTCCACAAAGGAGCGGGGCATCAGGGCAACCTCGTCCAGGAGCACCCCCGCCAAGGTAATGCCCTGAATCAGGGCCGCACTTCCCTCATCCTTACCGCCAAAGAGAAAAAAGCGATTTTCTCTTGTCCCAAGCCCCACTATGATCTGACTTCGACTGCGCTTCTCCTCCCAGGAAAAACCCAGCGCCTCTAAAAAGGGCTTCACCTGCACCAGAAGGTTCCTGCGCACGGACTCCGTGGTCTTCCCGCACAGGGCAAACTGCTGATTGTCAAAGCTGCTCATGGCCCAGAGGAAAAAGGAAAGGCCCAAGGCCAGGGTTTTCCCGCTGCGTACCGCTCCATCGCAGATAATGGCATATAAGTTCTTCTGCCCCGCGGCCCCCCGCCACCAGTTCAGGGCCTGGCGCTGCTTCTTGGAAAAGGTCAGCTGTTTCATCGTCTGCTTGCCTGTTTCGGCACCGGTTCTTCCCTTTCCTCCAGGGCTTTTAGAAAGGCAATCGCCTTTTCCTCTCTGCCCCCTTCCAGCTGGGCCAAAAGGCTCTCCAACACGCCCAGTCTGTCGCTGAATTTAATTTCCACCGTTCCATTGCTGCCCCGCTTAAACTCGGTCAGCCCTGTTAAGTCCATCCCGTTGATCTCTTCCGCCGACAAATCCGGCACCATGGCCAGCCTCACCCCATCGTTGGCCGGATACTGCGCAAGCTTCATCATCTGTGCCAGCACATCTTCCCGCTCATAGCGTTTTTTTCTTTTCATGGACATTCCTCCTTTACTTATCTGGAAACCTCTTTAAATTTTGCATCTTTGCGTACAACAAAAGAGAAAATAAAAAAGGCCCCGTTGAAAGGGGCCTTACTTCGTGATAAAATGCAGGTACTTTAAACAGGGAGGGTTTTCTCTATGAACGGGCTTAAAAAACTGTTAGCCAGCCGTCGTTTTCAGTGGGCCAGCGTCCTCATCGCTGCCCTTATTCTCGTCATCTATTACCTGGCTCCCCGTCCTCTCATTGCCCCCTTCCTCTCCCAAGAAGAACACATTATCCGCTGCGACATCCTCTGTCTAACCGGCAGCGACTCCAGTCTCTCTGTCTCTATCCAGGAGCAGGATCTCGCCCAGCTCCTCGCTCTTCTGGATTCGGCTCGAATTCAGTTTCGAGGGCCTGCCGGTGCAGGTTCCCCCACCCCTTCCCACAATATTTTTCAGCTTAGCTTTCTTGATCAAAAAAACGAAGTCCTCGGCTATTGCGTGCTCTCCTCCGATGGCAAGCAGTTTGCAGAAAAGAACACCTATCAAATCTTAGGCGAGGAAGGGGAGGCCATCCCCGCCCTGCTTCAGGGCTTCTTTGAGGAGGGACCGCTTTCATGAGAAAGAAGCTTCTCCTTCGCCTCATTTTCCCTCTACTGTTCCTGGTCCTTATCGGCGGACTTGTTTTTCTCTTCTTCCCTCGCCCCGCAAGCCAGCTCTTGGATTTGCCTGATCAGCTGGAGGGCTGTTCCCTTACGGTCTCTGGAGATAGGCTGCTTCAAGCAGACCTAGGCCTGGACGAAACCCAGCAACTTCTTGTGCTTTTAGACGACACCAAAATCCAATGGAACGGTCTCACCGATGGCACCATCTTCTATAATCTACGGGACTTAACCCTCTCTGACCAACCCCCTGACGAGCTCCTATTTTACCTCTACTTTAGGGGCACAGATCGCAGCGGGGAAAACTACCATATGGCACAGCTTACCTATGTAGGTAACGGTCAAACGAATGGCCGATTTTACCTGGATGTCACCAACTGGCTCCACTTCCGCCTGCGCTGCCTGGAAAGCGACCAGGCTCTCTACGATTTCCTCTGCGCCCGCCTCTCTTAACCGTTGGACTTGATTCACGTTCCACATAGATAGACTACACTTCTTGCATAAAGCGCCATATTTCCCTTGACTTTTTCTTGAGCTTTCTTTATCCTTTGACTATGATAGTCCCTAACATATAAGGACTTTATACTTTTCCTGTTTTCGAGGAAGAATACTATTTTAGGAGGATATCTCATGCCCACTTATTTTGATTTAGGCAGTGCCCTCGGAGCCAGCATTTTTTTCTGGCTTTGGTATGTTGTTGTCTTGGTGCAAACGTTCTTTGCCTACGGCACTGCATATCGGCTGACAAAGAGAGGCGGCGACAATGGCGTGGCGCTCTTTGGTTGGATGATCGTGCACGGCCTTGCGGCCATGGTTCCCGGCCTTGGCATTTACTTTTGGTACCGTTATAAAGATGCTCCCAAGAAGGACCCTGGCGAGGGCTACTAATCTAATTGCCTCATCCACGGACTTTCCCCATCTTTTGACTCATCAAAAAATCCCCTTGGTCTCCCAGCCGCTTTTAGGCTGTGGGACCAAGGGGGATTTTGTCATTTTAGCCCTTTCTTTCTTCCTTGACGAGTTGCCCCCTCCCATGCGATAATGAAGGGTAATTATGTTGGAATTTGTGCACCAATACAGTTGGAGCGCAACCTAGAAAGGCGGTATTGATATGGCCAGAAAAGTTCTGATTGCAGAAGATGACAGTAACATTGCCGAGCTTCTCAATCTCTATTTAAGCAAAGAGGGCTATGAGACCATGGTCGCAGGAGATGGGGGCAAGGCCCTGGAGCTCTATCGCAGCTTTCACCCCGACCTGGTTCTTCTGGATATCATGCTCCCTGTTATGGACGGCTGGGCTGTCTGCAGTAAGATTCGGGAAACGGATAAGACCCCCATCATCATGGTCACCGCCAAAGGCGAAACCCTTGATAAGGTCACAGGCCTTGAAATGGGTGCCGATGACTATATTGTCAAACCCTTTGAGATGAAAGAAGTGCTCGCACGTATCCATGCCGTTCTGCGCCGTCTTGGCGAGGATGAGGAAAAGAGTAAAAAGCTTGTTTTTGATAAGCTGGTGATCAACTTAGAGTCCTATGAGCTTGAGGTTGACGGTCAGCGGGTGGATGCTCCCCCTAAGGAGTTGGAACTCCTCTACCATCTGGCTGCCGCCCCCAACCGGGTGTTTACCCGAAACCAGCTACTGGACGAAGTCTGGGGATTTGACTATTTTGGCGATTCCCGCACCGTGGATGTTCATATTAAGCGCCTGCGTGAAAAACTAGAGGGCGTCAGCGAACAATGGTCTCTCAAAACCGTTTGGGGCGTGGGCTATAAATTTGAGCTGCGAGGGGCTTAGTCCCGTCCGTCTCCTGTAAAGAAAGGGACTCGCCATGTATCGACGGCAATTATTGTCCAACTTAAGTTTAATTTGTATTTGTTTTATGCTTCTTGGCACCGGTTTTTTTACACTTTACTACCAGTATCATCTCAACGAGTCAAAAACCAGCGTTGAGCAAGATGCCAAGGTCGTCTCCGGCTATGCCAGCAGCATTCTCCAGAGCAAGGAGGATATCTACCTGGATTCGTTCCATGGGTATCTAAGCTCCGTCTCCACCTTGTCTAACCTCTCCATTCTTCTTTGTGAAATTGATGGCTCTCTTATTTTCGCCACCGGCAACAATTTGGGCCAGTTGGACCCTGGCACCAGGGTGCCTCCCTGGGCCGTACAAGACGCCTTGTCGAAATGGACCCTATCCGAAAGTTCCGATCAGCGAACCTTTCCGGTGCTCACCACCTTTGGCGGGATCTTTCCTAAGAGCAGCTTCGTCACCAGTGTGCCGATTCTCTCCGTGTTGGTTGGTCCCAGCGGTGCTCCCATTGCAGAGGGCGGGGAGATGCCTGTGGCCCTTATTTTTATTGCCACAGAGGCCTCCTATGTCAAAGGTTTTCTTTTAAGTGCCATGCAGATGTTCCTCATCACTGCCGCTGCTGTTTTGCTGATTTCTATGTTTCTCTCTACCATTACAGCCCAGCACCTTGTGCAGCCATTGCGGGCCATGGCTACTGCGGCCTATCGCTTTGCCCGGGGCGACTTAAACGCTCGGGTTACTGGATATTCCAATCGGAATGACGAAGTTGGCGACTTGGCCCGGGCGTTCAATATCATGGTCGAATCTCTGGACAAGTCGGAATCCAGGCGCAGCGAATTTGTCGCCAACGTCTCCCATGAACTGAAAACACCTATGACAACCATTGCAGGCTTTGCCGATGGCATCTTAGATGGCACCATCCCGCCCGAGCGGCAAAGGGAGTCCTTGGAGATTATTTCCTCCGAAACCCGACGACTCTCTCGCTTGGTCCGGCGTATGCTGGAGCTCTCCCGCCTGCAATCCTCCGACCGGGTCGCTGCCCAGGTGCAGTTTGACATTAGCGAAATGCTTCTACGGGTCTTACTGAGTCTGGAGGCCAAAGTAACCGAAAAAGAGCTGGAAGTGGTCACCAATCTACCAGAGGCCGGGGTTATGGTTTGGGGTGAGCCGGATGCGGCCACACAGGTCTGCTATAACCTGTTGGACAACGCCATAAAATTTTCGAAACAGGGCGGTGTTCTCACCCTTGGCATTCGTCTCCAGGGTGGCAAGGCCTTTGTCTCCATTAAGAACCAAGGGAACACAATCCCACCGGAGCAGCTTGCTCATATTTTCGAGCGCTTCCACAAGGCGGACAGTGCCCGCACCTCCAAGGACGGGGTAGGCCTGGGTTTGTATATCGTGAAAACTCTACTGAACACCTATAACGAAGACATCACCGTCACCAGCGAAAACGGAGAGACGGAGTTTACCTTCACCCTCTCTGAGGTGTAACCAACTAGGGAATCAATTTTTTTAGTAAGAACGCCCATTTTGCAAATAAAAAAGGCTTGTGGTCTGCACAAAGCAGGCCACAAGCCTTTTTTCCTTAATCGCTTGTAAATAGTTCGCTCTTGCCGCAAATCAATTTCCAAGGGCACAAAAATTTCTTTTCCAGCTAGCATTGGCCTTTTGGGGGAGTCCTAACTTTTTCCTTACTGTTTCCACCGCAGCAACTGGGGAAAGTACTGCTGCATTTGGGCCTTGGCTTCCTCTGTACTAATGCCACTTGCCTTCGCCGTCATGGGTGCACAAAAGTCAATCATCTGATCCATGGTCATCTCTCCGGTGAATGCCCCATTTTTATAGCAATAGCTGCAGTAGTTGGGGTTTGGACTTCCATCTGCCTCGGTTCCTGGGGTTCCCATCTCCATAGGCATGGCACAGCTCTGACAAAACTCTTTCTTTTCCATTGTGGTGCCTCCTTTTCAAGTATAGCACCAGTATAGCAGGGGAAACCTGACAGCAGCTTGTCATATTTTATGCTTTCTCCAAATTTTCTCTCCTTCTCGGGCCAGCCACTCTCTAAAACACAAGGGCTCTAATACCGTTACACTGCTCCCAAAGGAGAGCAGATAATAAAGAAGCCAATTGTCACTTAGCATCCTGCAGGAAACCTGAAATCCACCTTCTGGCAGCGAAACAATAGTTTCCTCTTCAAATTCATCATACACCCGATAGGCTGCATCGGATTCAAACTGCAAAACAAACTCCTGCATCTGGACCTCTTGGCTGGAGAAGTTCTCTGGCTGGAGCTCCTCCAGGCTACGAGGTGTTCGCACGGTTTCCCCCGTTTCCCTCATCTCTCGCATGCGGCTTACCTTAAACAGCCGCAACCCTTCCCGCTTTAGGCAATAGGCCCAGAGGTACCAATCCTTTTGCTTAAACAGCAACTGTAAGGGCTCCACCGTCCGAGTAAGGGCCTCATTCCGGCTGTTAAAGTAGCGAAATTCCAGCAGTTTGCCCTGCAAAATAGCCCCTTTAATCTGCTCAAACTTCCCCTCATTTTGTTCCCCCCACTGGGAAAAATCCACCGCAATCCAAGGCCTCTCTTTGGTTTGAAACAGGCCAGAAAGCTTTGGCAGCACTGAGACAAGGTTCCCCCCTTTGATCATTTGAAGGGATTGGACGGCCGCCATCAAATCTCGTTGCTCTTCTGGTGTAAAGTAGGTTCGCTCCATCGTAAACTGAGGCATGCAGCGAATGCCACCGCCCCTTCCCTTTTGGGTATACACAGGGATGCCGGCTCCACTCAGAGTGTCTACATCCCTGTATATTGTACGCACTGATACTTCAAACCGTTCCGCTGCCTCTGCCGCAGACAGGCCTCCCCGCTGTAAGAGAAGAAACAGTAACTCAAATTGCCTGGCTAGTGACATAGCTTCCCTTCTTTCAAAAAAGGCCCATCCCGAAGTGGGATGGGCCCAAGTCTTTCTTAGAACTTTGCAACGGAATCATCGTCTTGCTTCGTAACACTACCAAGCCCATCTAAATCCGATAAAGCACGCCTTGTATAGCGTTTAATCAAGATGCCAAGAATCCCCACGATCAGTAAGGTGGCAATTGCAATAATGTCAATCATTTCCAAAATTGCAGCCTCCTTTTCTTCTTATACCACTGAAGCACTGCAATATCCGGCACCAAAGCAACGGCAAAGGCGGCCGCTACAAAACCACTGGCTCCAAAGGTGGCTGTGGCAAAGGTGGTCAACTCTCCCTGCTGTGCAGGCGTGACGGGTACGATGATTCCCTCCGTGGGCCCCATCGCCAACGTAGGCTCTGTCGGACTTTCCGGCACAACCTCAGGATCCAGTTCCACGGGATCCTCCAGCAAAATCTCTGGCTCAATCTCCATTGTAATCATGGGATCCGAAATACTGATCTCTCCCAAAATATCCATGGGCCCTCCGGGAGGAACAAAATCAATCACAGGGGTCTCATCCAGTTCCACTTCCAGCTCCGGTGTTGGCTCGGGTTCCGGTTCGGGCGTAGGCTCAGGCTCCGGTTCCGGCACAGGCGTGGGCTCCGGCACAGGCGCCGGTTCCGGTGTAGGTTCCGGCACAGGCGTGGGCTCCGGTGTAGGTTCCGGCACAGGCGTGGGTTCTGGCTCCGGCGTGGGTTCCGGTTTCGGCTCCGGCTTTATGGTGCCGGGGGGATGATTTGATTCGCCTGAAAGTTCTGGTTGGGGCTGCGGCTCCGGTTCGGGCTCTGGTTCGGGTTCCGGGGGAGGCTCTGTATTTGCGACAACACGAATTCTAACTTGAAAACCAGGCAAATCCTGGGATATCAGCCCCGCCGAAGGGTCAGAGCCATCGGGTACCTGAGCTGTCAGCTTCATTGTAACGGGGTAGCTGTCTTCTATGGCCTTTAAGCCCTCTTTTTCAACATCTGTCATCTCCAGGGCTACTTCGTACTCCAATACTGTGTCTGCAGAAATGAAATACAAGCACCCTGCCTCCAGCAAAGGTTTTAAGGCAGCCTGAAAATCTATCAAGTTCTCGTCCTTTATATATTCTTCCATCTGGGATACGGTAAATGTAGGTACATCTACGGCATAGGTGTAGATTGCTTGATTGTTCTTGTAGCCGGTCTGTCCAAAATGCTCCTCATAGCCGTTTTGTAGAATCTCACAGGCCAGGTGGTGCGGTGCATGTCTCGTGCACATAGTTGCATAGCAACCGCACCAGCTAATGTTACTAAGAGGCTCTGGTCCTCCACCTTCGTCGGCCAGTATCATACCGTGGGTATGCACTGCTTCCCCCAGGGGGTCTGCCGCTGTAACCACAGGAACCAGCAAGAAAAGAGCCAGGAGTAGACTGAACATTATGCGCATCCTGCAAGTTGTTTTCTTTCTTTTCACCTGACTCACTCCCTTCGAGCAAAAACATTATCTACTTTAGCATACCATAGCATTTGCAATTCCAAACAAAAACACTTGCAAACGACGAATTCCTACCTGTAAACAGCAACGCAGCGCATCTAATTTGGAGCTTATCCTTTGACCTCCAAGGGGATTTCATCAACTTTGCTCTCCGATTGCTTCTGCAACAACAGTCTAACTTCCTCTGCATATTTGCGACCCACCGGCACCTTTTCCCCATTGGTCAGCTCCAGCTCCTGGCGCATCACGGCACGCACCTGCTGCAAATTTACCAGATACGATCGATGAGTTCTGACAAATCCGCGACTCAAAAGCTGATTTTCAATTTTACCAAGGGTAGAATAAAACTCAAATTTCGTGTCCCCATAATAAACAATAATGATGTAGTTTTGCACCTCAAAATAAAGAATATCCTCAATGGGAATTCTACGACTCTCTCCAGCGCAGGAGACAGTGATTACTTCTTTGTTACGGGTGCTAACCTTTTCCACTGCTTTCAAACAAATTTCTTCCAGTTTAGCCCCGTCCATCAAACCCTTTACCACATAATGGAGGGCTCCCACATCGAAGGCACTTAACATGTGCTCTCTGGACACGGTTAGAAAAATAATCTCACAAGTAAGTTTTTTCTCTCGAATCCAATGGGCCACTTCCACCCCACTCATTTCAGGCATATTAATGTCAAGGAAAAGGACATCTATCTCCTCCGCCTCATCTTCCATCGCAAACATGAGCTCCTTGGCACTTTGAAACAGTTCTATCTTTGCAACTATCTTATTTTTCTCTAAAATACCGGCAATGCGCTTTCTGTATTCGGATAAATCCTGCATCTCATCATCGCAAATTGCAATTTTCATTGTCATCCCTCACCAATCCCCTAAGGGTTCTTACAAAACAGTTTATCGTGTAGCCAAGGTTCTTCTCCCAAGCTATCATTTTCATTTAAAATGCCATACAGCTCGGTTACAAACACGTCGGTTCTTTCCTCCGCCTATAGACACGAGCCACCAAGGCAAGCCCAAGTAATTTCTGTCAGTCACTATGCTGGAACGGCAGCACTTCGGCAAGTCACCCTTTTCCCACTCTGTTCCAGAAAAAGAGTATTTTTATCTCTGTATCATACCACAAGTTTTAGCAATTCGCAATTATTTCCACCTTAATATTACCATTTAATCTGTACACTTTTGCTATTGCCACTGGGCAAGGTCTGGCATGCTGCATTCTCACTATGGACGAAACAGAACGGACTTGCAGGGCACGCTGCAAGTCCGTTCTGTGATAGAAAATGAGAATACCTCAGCCAATGGAATATGTCACCCGAACAGTTGCCGTAATACTGATATCTCCTGTTTCTACGGGCATCGTCGGAGCCGCCATCGCGACGTCTTCCATAGGCGCATTTGGCGTAGGTGTATAGGACACAGGTGCATAATAGGTAGATTGCTCTTCCACAAGCAAAACTGCTTTAATTTTCACACCAAAGGCACTGGCCAGGGCCTCAGCTTTGCTCTGGGCATCTTTCCCAGCCGCAATCAATGCTTGCGCATAGTAAGGGCTGGGATCCTCCACATCAAATTGGATCCTGCGCACTTTTGTTGCCCCAGCCGCAACTGCTGTGTCAATTGCCTCTCCTGCTTTGGCCGTGTCTTTCAGCTTAACATTTAGGGTACAGCTAGCAAGGTATCCGTCAAATACAGACTGATAATTCACCGCCTTATATTCTTGGCTCAAGCTGTAAGCACTTGTTGTAATCCCTTCCTTTTTTATTCCGACGGCAACCAAGCTACCTATCACTTTTTCCAGCTTTTTGTTATTCTCCTCCTGGGCTGCTTTTGCGTCCATTTTTTTGGTCTCAATGATCAGAGTAATGTTCACAATATCTGGGGTCGCCATCACTCCGCCTTTTCCCGTTACATAGAGCAGCTGGTCGGACGCAGCGGCCGCAGGGGTCATAAAGAAAAACAGACAGAGCACAACCGCAAGTCCAGCGGAAATCTTCCTATATATCCACTTCATTGTAATACACTCCTTTTTTCAATTGTTTCCTACTTTTTCACCTTTTGCTTCCCTTTCATCACTTTATCACACCGAAAAACACTCTGCAATAGCAGTAGAACCGTTTTCTTCTTTCCTATTCCACACATAACATTAGTGTTTGCTATCGAACTCCAGAATATTAAATAGGAACTGGGCTGCTTCGCCACGGCTGCTGTTTGCTGTCGGATGGATCTTCCCATCACTCCCCTTGGCTAAGCCAAGCTTAACGAGATTCTCCAGCTCTGCAACGGCATAGTCCGCAATCTGCTCTCTGTCCGCAAAAATTGGAGCAGAGGCATTGATGGCAAGGGGCAGCATCTTCATCCGTTCCATGGCACGATAGGTCATCACAAACATATCCTGCCGGCTGATTCTTCCATGGGGGTTAAAGTTGTTGCCCTCGTCGCTTTTAATGATGCCAAGAGTTTTGGCCTTTGCAATATAGGGCAAGGCCCAATCCGGTATCCTGTCTCGGTCGGCAAAACCCGCCTCAAAGGTTTGCTCCGTCACGTCCACATCCAGCATACGCATGAGCATGGTCACAAACTCCGCACGGGTCACAGAGGCATCGGGAGAAAAGTGGGTTTCGTCTACCCCATTCACCACGCCCCGTACCGCCATGTAGTTCACGGCCCGCTCCATCCACTGGCCCTTTACATCAGGAAATACCTCACTCTTCACATAGCCGTCTGAAAACTCGCCTGTGCTGTACACTTTTGCATGTACCATGTCATCTGCGTACCAACTGCGGGGAATGACGTGCCTTGGATACCCTTCCCCCTGATACATTACCGCATTGTCCTCTAAAGGGTACTTGGGGGCTGGGCTTGGAAACCCAGTGGGTAATGGAAGCGGGTAAGCAAAGGGCAGACGAAGGATAACAGGATTTTCATAGCTTCGCCATGGAATCTGAGTTCCATTTTGGCTGATGCTAAAATATTCCTCATTCAGCGAGAGAAGGAACTTGACAGGCCCCGTCTGCTTGCTTTCTTTGACTGCTTCCAGCATGGAGTCGTTGATTGCAAAGCCTGCGTTGCCCTCTTTCCCAGAGAAGAAAAAGGCCAGTGTCTTCCCCCCTAGGCTAACCCAAGCCGGGTCTGCGCTCACCTCCAGCCCCGAGGCAAATCTAAGGGCTTCAACATTACTGATATCCAGCGTGATGGTCGTTTGAGGGCTGTTTTTGATGTGTTCGGTCAATTTGCTCCTGTCCGCTGCGCTAAGCTTATCTAGGTCCAGCACGATCACATTCCGATTGCTGTCTCTTGTAGCAAAAATCGTCACATCGGACAGCCCTGGGAACAAGACCGCACTCGTAGGTGATTCGTTCCAATCAACACTCTTCAAGCTGTCCTCCTTTTGCCGCATCGTCCCCTGGGCAAAGACCTTTAGCTGAGGAAGACTACTCGATATCCCAGCTGTGGCTACCCAATGGCCTGAAAAGTCAAAGCCTTTCATATTACGCTCTGCTTCCGTTCCCGTCATTTGCTTTCGTGTCAGCCCTTGCCATTCCCGTGGAAGCTCATCATCTTCATAAATCTCCGGTATTTCAGACTTGCCACCTATCTTTTCTTCTGGTGTGCGGTCTATGCCACCTACTTGTTGCAGCGCATCATTCAGCCAATAGCAGGAGATGACCTCTCCTTGATACGTATCTTGTCCGATCAGACCACCTACACGGCTTCGGCTGCCTCCGCCTATCACATCCCCGGTGGAGTAGCAGCGCTCTATCATGCCATGGAATTTATGTCCAACCAGACCACCTACCCTGCCATACTCCCCACTGGTAGTGACGGCTCCCGTGGCGTAAGCGTTTTTTATATTACCAAATACAAGTCCCGCCAGACCACCTGCGGCTGCATCCACTCCGCCAACGACCGTCACTGTGGAGTAGGCATTTTCTATCGTGCCTGCATGATTTCCTACCAGACCACCTACGTTGACAGATCCTGCAACCACCATTCCAGTGGAATAGCAGTTTTCGATGCGGCCTAAATTATAGCCTACCAGACTGCCCACCTGAACACCTTCGTTCTTGCTGGTGCGCTTGGCGCTACTGTAGATGGCGACATCCACCACGGCTAAATTTTTGATCGTCCCACTTTTGATGCAGCCAAAAAGACCCACCGCAGCCACTTCACTGTTGGGACTGCTTTCACTGCCAATGGTAAGACCGCTGATCCTGTGGTTGCCACCATCAAAATGTCCTTTGAAGGAACCCCCACCGCTCCCATTTACAAATTTTATCTCTTGCTTGTATTCGCCGATTGGCACCCACTCGTGGGCGCTCAAATCCAAATCGGCAGTTAATATAAAGTATTTCCCCTTATAATCTGTGCCGATGTTGACTTGGAAGGCCAAATGGGCCAGCTGTTCTGGTGTGCTGATTTGGTACGCATCCTCCTGGGTACCAGTGCCCCCCGCAAATCCCGTGCTATAATTGTTTCCCATCAGCCAGGTATCTGAGGCCGCCTGCGCCCTTGCAGGGAGCAGAAGCAAAAACCCAAGCAAAGCACAACCAAAGACATTCCTACCTTTTTTCTCCCCTTGCTCCTTTGCATTTCTGTTCTCATATGAACCCTCCTCTTCCGTTCGACCCATTCTGTGGACTGCACTATAAAAAGTATAGCACGAAAACGCGGCATCCGTATAGAAGAAAACCTCTTGGCGCCAAAGAAATCAGACCCTTTTCCAGAGTTTCCACCCGCAGCCTCTCCACTTTTGGGGGAAGAAAACGATCGTTCCCTACCTCTTGCCTGTCTACAAAACCCTTGCCGCTTTCGGGGACCTATCCTTCCTCTTTCTCCCTTCCCCTAAACCGTTCCACTATTGATAGGCGCAAAGAGTAAGTTCGTTTTTTACATTGGCCTAAACAATTTCTTACAATAAGATGATAGCAGTAAGCACATAGAGCAGGTATAACTACCTTTTCTAACTCGAATGACAATGCGCAAGAATGCAGCAACCTTTATAGCAATCAAGAGCTTCTCTATTCCGTCTTTCTGTGGTTTTAGAACGGAAAAATCTAAGTGGCTTCCAATCATTGCTACCTGCATTCTCTCATAGCGCTCATCTGCAAACAACTCTGCCCGGTATCACGTGTAAGATTGGCTCTAGCCCCACTCGTCACCTCACTCCGATTGATGCCTGTATGTTCATTTTGTCATTTGAAGTAAGCCCTGTCTCTTCGTCGCATTCTGTTCAACCTATTTTGATTTATATTGATAATAGACGAGAAGGCTTATATAATGAGGAAGAAACTACTAGATTGGGGGAGTAACGCTTGAAACAATATTACAAAAAACAGGATACCCCTCTTATATTTCATAACTTTCTTCGATTTA
>JBHAQX010000150.1:0-8468 GCA_041830595.1 Evtepia sp. | reverse complement strand
TCCTCCACCGAGAGCAAATGGAACAACGGAGAGAGCACCAGACCCAGCTTATGGGCGCCCAGGGCAATGTACCAGTATTCATAGTGGGTTTTAAGGCAGACGGAGAGCACATCCCCTTTTTTCAGGCCCCAAGATTGAAACAGATTCGCCGCCTGGTTGCTCCGCTCCTTCAGCTCTCCAAAGGAAAAGCGGCACTCCGCCCCTTTTTCATTGCGCCAGAGCAGAGCCAACTTGTCGGGATGCTCGTCGGCAAGCACATCCAGCACATCGTAGGCAAAGTTAAAATTCTCCGGGTAGGAGAGCTTGGCCCCTTGCAGAACTCCGTTTTCGTCCCATTCTTCTGTGAAAAAGCGCTTATAAATCATAGTGTATCCCTTTTCTATGGTCTTCTTATTCATTCATTTTTTACCTTCATTATAGTAAAGCCCCCCTTTCTTGTCAAAAATTATTCCTGCGCATTGCAAATGGGTGGCTTTTTTATATATAATGAAGGAAGCGTGGAGCGCCAGCGAGCAGCAACATAAGCTAGCACGCAGACAGCGAGCAAAGAAAGTGACCTCTACTTTCTGGCGCAGCTGCGCAGTGCGTACTTATGGAGCGGCAGCGAGCCAGCGCAGCGTGACAGCAAATCAATTTCGCCTTACAAAGGAGCAGCAATATGGAAACCATACTTATCACCGGCGGCATGGGCTTTATCGGCTCTCACACCTGTGTGGCCTTGCTGGAAAAGGGCTACCGCCCTGTTATTGTAGACGACCTCTCCAACAGCAGCCCAAGGGTGCTGGACGGCATTGAGGCCATCACCGGGGTACGTCCCCCTTTTTACAAAATGGACGTGGCCAGCGATGCCTTGGAGCAGGTCTTTTTGGAGCATCCCATTGACGCTGCCATCCACTTTGCCGGCTTCAAGGCCGTAGGAGAGAGCAAGGAAAAACCCCTGGACTACTACTGCAACAATTTAAATACCACCATGAATCTACTCAAATATATGGGTAAGGCCGGTGTGGGGCGACTGGTGTTCAGCTCCTCCGCCACGGTGTATGACTCCAGCTGTAACCAAGTTCTCACCGAGGAGACGGCCCGCTGGTGTTCCAGCCCCTACGGCTGGACCAAGTTTCTCTCTGAGCAGATCATCAGCGACTATGTGGCGGCAACTCCCGGTGCTTCTGCCGTGCTGCTGCGCTACTTTAACCCCGTAGGTGCCCATGCCTCGGGCCTGATTGGCGAGGCCCCCAACGGCATTCCCAATAACCTGATGCCCTTCATCACCCAGGTGGCTGTGGGCATGCGGGAAAAGCTCTCCGTCTTCGGAAACGACTATGACACCCCCGACGGCACCGGGGTGCGGGACTACATCCATGTGACTGATTTGGCCCTGGGGCACATTGCAGCCCTGGAATATGGCCAAACCCATGGGGGCTGTGAGAGCATCAATCTGGGCACTGGCAAAGGTACCAGCGTGCTGGAACTGGTTCACGCCTTTGAGAAAGCCAACGGAGTAACCATCCCCTACGAAATCGCTCCTCGCCGACCGGGGGATACCCCCATGTTCTACGCCGACACCAAAAAGGCGGAAGAGCTTCTGGGTTGGCGTGCCCAGCTGGATTTAAATGACATGTGCACCTCTGCCTACCGCTGGCAGCTGCACAGCACAAAGGAGGCGGGCACAATATGAGTACAGACAGCACTTGGCTGGAGATCAGCCTTAACGTTCCCGCCGCTGACTTAGATTTTGTCAGCGCTCAACTTATTGGCAACGGTGTACCCGGCCTTGTGGTGGAAGAGGAAGAGGAATTTCGCCGCTTTCTGGAGGAGAACCGCCAGGTTTGGGACTATGTGGACGACGAACTCCTAGAGAGAATGAAGGGTCTCTCCCGCATTAAGCTCTACGTCACCGACGATGCCGATGGCAAGCAGCAGCTTAAGCGGTATCTGGAGGGCGTTACTCTCCCCTATGAGCAAATTCCTCTAAAAGAACACGACTGGGCCCACAGCTGGCAAAAATACTACCACCCCTTGGAGATTGGCAAGCGTCTCTTTATTGTCCCCGAGTGGGAACGTGACGCCGCCGTGCCCGCCGGGCGAACTCCGGTGGTGTTAAATCCCGGCCTTACCTTTGGCACCGGCTCTCACGCCTCGACCCAGCTGTGCCTGGAGGGGGTGGAGGAGCATGTGGCCCCCGGCGGCTTTGTTCTGGACCTAGGCTGTGGCAGCGGCATTTTGTCCATTGCGGCCCTGTGCCTGGGGGCAGCCCACGCCACCGCTGTGGACATCGACCCAAAGGCTGTCGGCATCGCCTATGAAAATGCCGCCTTCAACGGCATTGGGAAAGACCGCTATCTGGTACGGGCAGGAGACATCCTCGCCGACCAGAGCCTCTTTGCCGAGTTCGCCCAGCGCCGTTACCAGTTGGTGCTGGCCAATATTGTGGCCGACGTGATTATTCCCCTGGCGAAACCGGCCCGGGCCCTGCTGGAACCCGACGGCGTCTTCTTGTGTTCCGGCATCATTGACAGCCGCAGTGATGAGGTGCGGATTGCTCTGGAGCAGTCCGGTTTTGCCATTGCAGAGAAGAAGGAGAAAAACGACTGGGTGGCCTTTGTTTGCAAAGAAGCGTGAAGCGCCAGCGAGCAGCGACATAAGCCAGCACGCAGACAGCGAGCAAAGAAAGTGACCTTTACTTTCTGGCGCAGCTGCGTAGTGCGTACTTATGGAGCGGTAGCGAGCCAGCATAGCGTGACAATAAAGAAGCGTGAAGCATCCGGGAACAGTAGAACCCGCCTTTCTGCTTCATGCCAACTATATCTGCTCAACCCAGAGGCAGCCTATCCGGCTGGAACCCGATTTCTCAATGTCACGCTACGCCTGTTCGCGACGCGGTTCTAAGCTTTTGCGCTCCAGTACGAACAGAAAAACTTTGTTTTTCTTGGTTTCGCCTGTCGCTTCAAATCTTAGCCCGCTGCTCACAACGGCTTCACGCTTCGTCATGATGAGAAACCGGGGAAAGAATCACCAGGGCTTCGCCCTGGACCCTTTGATTGATCCGCCCTTGGGTGGGAAATAGGAATTCCGCCTTTAGAAAAGCCAACGTCGGCAATTCTCGATTTGGTTTCTTTTTATGCTGTTTTAATAGGAAGAAAAACAAGTTTACTCCCAGTTGCTTTTGAAGCACCGTTGGTGCGAGGTTTACCACGCGATTATAGAAGTGCATGGCAAGGCCTTCAGAATGGGGAGTCCAGAGGACCATTTCCATGGTCCTTTGGTCCCAGCCGGATAGTCTGCCCGCCCGGCGAGGGCATAGACCGAATACCGTAAAGCAACTTAGCTACAGAACTCCCCGGCGAAACGCAGCTATCCACTTTATTGAACCCACACTTCTACACTAGGAGGTGCTCTCCATGGAATTTCACTCAAACCTGCTGCCCGGTGAAATCCGCACCAAGCTGCAAAACCGGGCCAATCCCAAAACTCCTCTGGAAAATCCCTCCCCGGAGCAGATTGTATGGACCTGGGGCAAAGAGGGTACCTTCTACCTGAGCATTCCCGGCCGCTATGGGCTCCACTTGGTGGGGAGCATTGAGGCAAAGGAAACGGGGGGCAGCACCATCTCGGCCCATTTTGGGCCCACCCCTGGGACAAACATTGTGGTGCTGGTGGTTTTGGCTCTTTTCTGGGTCTTTCGCTTGCCCAGCTTTTTTGGCCTGTTTACCTTCGCCTGGGGCACCTTTTTCTCTCTGGTGGCCTGCACCATTTTTGGCTATCTGCTCTTTTACTTTGGCCCGGCCTTTTACTATGCGGAGAGCCGACAGAACATGATCGCATTTATTCAAAATAACTTTTTAAACTAGCTGGGTTTAGCTCTTGACTTCCGGGTTTTTCACTGATATAATGTCAAAGCCGCTTTGAATGGGTCATGTAAGCAAGGTCTTGACCTTCGCCCCCGACAGCGAGCCCGTATTAAAGGAAAGAGGTGCAAAAGCACATGCATGCAATCATTGAGACCGGCGGTAAGCAGTACAAGGTCGCAGAGGGCGACGTTCTCTTCATCGAGAAGCTGGACAACGAAGCCGGAGACAACATCGTTTTTGACAAGGTCCTGGCTATTCTGGGTGACGAGGCCAAGTTTGGCGCTCCCCTGGTAAGCGGCGCTAAGGTTGACGCTTCCGTCGTGAAAAACGGCAAGGGCAAGAAGGTTCGTATCTTCAAGATGAAGCCTAAGAAGGGCTATCGTCTGCGTCAGGGCCATAGACAGCCTTACACCAAGGTGCAGATTGGCAAGATCCATAGCTAAGGTATGACCACCGTAACCTTTGAATCAGACGGCAACCGCTTAACCGGCTTTCAAGTTGAGGGCCACAGCGGCCTTGCCGAAGCGGGAGAGGACATTCTCTGCGCCGCCGTTTCCGCCACCGTTTCCCTTGTGGAATGTGCGGTAAACGACGTGCTGGGCCTGGAGGCCTCGGTGAAAATCCGGCAGGAGGACGCCTTTATCTCCCTAAAACTTCCCAACGGGCTCTCCGAGGAGCTAGATCAAACCTGCCAGACTCTTTTGGCGGCGATGATGCTCTATCTGGTCAGCTTGTCGGAGGACTATCCCGAACACATTATCGTCTTGGAGGTGTAATGTAATGCTGAAGATTGGACTTCAATTTTTCGCCCATAAAAAGGGCATGGGTTCTACCCGTAACGGCCGTGACTCCGAGTCTAAGAGACTGGGCGTAAAGCGTGGCGACGGACAGTTTGTGCTGGCCGGTAACGTGCTGGTGCGCCAGCGTGGCACTAAAATCCACCCCGGCACCAACGTGGGCAAGGGCAGTGATGACACCCTGTTTGCGCTTAAGGACGGCAAAGTCAAGTTTGAGCGCAAGGGCAAAGACCGCAAGCAGGTTTCTATTGTGGAGCTGGCTCAGTAACCTTTCATCCAAAAAGCCTCGAACGGATGCCGTTCGGGGCTTTTATCGTCAGTAATGAGGAACAACATGAGTAATCAATTTACCGATAAGGTAACCATCACTGTGCGCTCCGGCGCCGGTGGCAACGGCGCCGTCTCTTTCCATCGTGAAAAGTACGTGGCGGCCGGAGGGCCCGACGGGGGCGACGGCGGTCGTGGCGGAGATATTATCGTCAAGGTCAACGACCATATGTCCACCCTGTTAGACTTTCGCTATAAGCGCAAGTATGTAGCGGAGGACGGGGGAAACGGCGGTGGCCGCCGCTGTACGGGCAAGGACGGAAAACCCCTTGTCATTCAAGTGCCCCGGGGGACTGTGATTCGAGATAGGGAGAGCGGCGCCATCATCAAGGACATGTCCGACGATGAGCCCCTTGTTCTGTGCCGTGGAGGCAACGGCGGCTGGGGCAACAAGCATTTTGCCACACCCACCCGGCAGGTGCCCATCTTCGCCAAGGCAGGCCTGGGGGGCAAGACCCGAGAGGTTGTGCTGGAGCTAAAGCTTCTGGCCGATGTGGGCCTGGTCGGCTTTCCCAACGTGGGCAAGTCCTCTCTCCTCTCCGTTTCTAGTAAGGCCAGGCCCAAAATTGCAAACTATCATTTTACCACCCTGTTTCCCAATCTGGGTGTGGTCTATGTGGACGAGGGTGTCTCCTTTGTCATGGCAGACATCCCCGGCATCATTGAGGGTGCGGCGGAGGGTGCCGGTCTTGGTCACGACTTTCTGCGCCACATTGACCGCTGCCGCCTGCTCATCCACTTAGTGGACATCTCCGGCTCTGAGGGCCGTGACCCGGTGGAGGATTTTGAGGCCATTTGCAAGGAGCTTCAGGAGTACAACCCGGAGCTGGCAGCTCGCAAGATGCTGGTGGCCGCCAACAAGATGGATATTCTGGAGGACCCGGAGCTCTTGGAACGCCTGCGCAGCCATGTAGAGGGAAAAGGACTTGCTTTCTTCGAGCTCTCCACCGCTACCCACCAGGGTGTGCGGGAGCTGATGCAGGCTGCGGCAGCGGAACTGGCAAAGCTGCCCCCGGTGATCGTCTATGAGCCCAACTATGTGGAAAAACCCCCGGAGGTGGATACCTCCGAGCCCCTTACCATCCAGCACGAGGACGATGTATGGATCATCGAAGGGGCTTGGCTGGAAAAGATTATGGCCAACGTGAACTTTTCCGACTACGAGTCCCGCAACTGGTTTGACCGGATGCTGCGCAATTCCGGCCTCTTTGACCGACTGGAGGCCATGGGCATTCAGGATGGGGACCTGGTGAGCCTCTACGATTTGGAGTTTGAATATCAACGATAAAAAAGCGGGCGGCCTTAACGGCTGCCTGCTTTGCCTTTTCGGCCGGGATTCTTCTCCTCTGCCTATTTTACACAAATTCTTTTTCCTAGGGTTTACCCCTTCTTTACCCTTTCCCCAGTTGACTTTCCTTCGATAGTTTTCTATAATAAAAGGCACGGCAAATTTTCTTTGCCCTATATTTTAATGTTAAGTGAGGTGGAAACAGATGGACGCAGGCGGTAGTAACGGCACTGGAATCGGCCGAAGTCCCACGCGGTGGACGGATTGCGCTTTGTGCCCTTCTGTCTCCGCGATATAGGTAGTTTCATCGGCTGTCCAGGTCTTACTTCTTGCTGAAAGACACGAAGCGGAACCGTTTCGTGGAGAATAAAGCTAGGAGGACCAAGTTATGGCAGAACGCAGCGCAACCCTGGAGCATACCCTGGCCAAACTTCTAGACGAGAAGAAGTACCAGACCCTCCGAGATATTCTAATTACCATGAACGCCTCAGACATTGCAGCCACGTTTGAGGAGATGGAACAGGCCTCCCTCCCCCGGTTGTTTCGCCTGCTTCCCAAGGAGTTGGCAGCGGAAACCTTTGTGGAAATGGATGCTGAGGCACAAGAACTTTTGATTTTAGGCTTTTCCGATAACGAACTGAAAGAAGTCGTGGACGAACTCTACGTGGACGACGCCGTTGACTTGGTGGAGGAGATGCCCGCCAATGTGGTCAAGCGCATTTTGCGCCAGGCTGACCCGGAAATGCGCAAGATGATCAACGACATTCTGCGCTACCCCGACGATTCCGCCGGCAGCATTATGACCACGGAGTACGTAAGCCTTCGCCCTGAAATGACGGTGGAAGAGGCCTTTAAACGAATTCGCCGCACCGGCATTGACAAAGAGACCATTTACACCTGCTATATTACAGAAAACGACCGCACCCTGGTGGGGTTCATCTCCATCCGCAGCCTGCTTTTGGCCGATGAGGAGGCCATCCTCAAAGACATCATGGAGCAAAATGTCATCTCGGTCAACACCCTGGAGGACCAGGAGACCGTGGCCCAGATGTTTTCCAAGTACAGCTTCATCGCCCTGCCCGTGGTGGACAAGGAAAACCGTCTGGTGGGCATCGTCACCATCGACGACGCCATGGACGTTTTGCAGGAAGAGGCCACAGAAGACATCCAGAAGATGGCCGCTATCTCCCCTAGTGACAAACCCTATCTAAAGTCCGGGGTCTTTGAGCTCTTTAAAAGCCGCGTCTTTTGGCTGATGTTTCTCATGCTCTCCGCTACGTTTACGGGGATTATTCTGACTTCCTTTGAGAATGCTCTTCTTGCCCAGGCGGCCCTTGTGATCTTTATCCCCATGCTCATGGGCACCGGCGGTAACTCCGGCAGCCAGGCCTCTGTCACCATCATCCGCAGCCTTTCTTTGGGCGACGTGGTCTTTTCCGATCTGCTTAAGATTATCTGGAAGGAAGCACGGGTTTCCCTCTTATGCGGCACGGCTCTGGCCGCCGTTGGCTTTGTTAAGATTATGCTGGTGGATCGACTGATTATGGGCAACCCGGAGGTCACCGTTTACGTGGCCCTGGTGGTCTCCCTCACCTTGATCGCCACCGTATTTCTGGCTAAGCTCATCGGCTGCGCCCTGCCCCTTGTGGCCCAGAAAGTTGGCCTTGACCCGGCGGTTATGGCCAGCCCCTTCCTCACCACCATTGTGGACGCCTTGAGCCTTTTGAGCTACTTTCAGATTGCAAAGTGGGTCTTGCATATTTAGGTGCGCTATTCAAAAAGCAGCCGGACCATTTGGCCCGACTGCTTTTTTATTTCCTTGGTTAGTTTAACTCCTGGGTATCCTTCCAGGGCAGATTATGCCGCTGCTCTACAGGCCCCCATTGGGGGAGCGGCAGGCGCTGCATAGCGCGAAATACATGTTCTTTTAGCCTCGGATAGTCCTTTGACAAATTTGCCACCAGGTCCTTCACCTCCTGCCGCTTGGTGAGACCATTGGCGGGACAGGGGTTATGGACAACCGGCAGCTCCAGGCGACTGGCGGCGCTTTGAATCATCGTCTCTCCGCAGTAGAGGAGGGGACGGATCTGGGTGATGTCCGTCCGGTCCAGATAGGTCACCGGCTGAAAGCAGGAGAGGCGGCCTTCATAAAAGAGAGAGAGAAAAAAGGTCTCCACTGCGTCGTCATAATGGTGGCCTAATGCAATT